>DOTA01000098.1 GCA_003513015.1 Chloroflexota bacterium | reverse complement strand
TAAATATCCCAGGCTTCTTCTGAAGTAACATTATCATGGAGCATCGCCAATAAGGCTTTGGTGACCAAGGTGGGGTTGGAATGTTGATATATGTTGCGGCCATAGACGAAACCGTTGACCCCTTGCTGTAAAAAGGCATAACTCTTTTCGAAAACAGTAATTAAGTCAGCTTTGCCGCCGCCGCGGACCAAAACTGGGCAGCGCGCAGCTTCAATTACCTGGTAGTAATCTTCAGGGTTATCGGTGGGGTCTGCTTTAATTACATCAGCTCCCAGTTCACGAGCCTGCCGAACCAACGGCACGATTAAATCTTTGTTCCCATCTGATTGATACCCACCGCGAGCATCGTTGGTCTTCATCACCAATGGCTCAATCATCATGGGCATCCCGTATTTTTCGCACTCGGTGCGCAGCAGCCCGATATTTCTAACGGTCTGACGATGTAAATCAGGTTCATTTGGGAGTAACAATAGATTGGTAATAACACAAGCGGCATCCATGCGCAAAGCTCCCAAGATCGGGTTGTTTTCGTCTTGTAAGATGTTGTACATAACTTTATGAGGAAAGGGGTTATAAGGATTTCCAACACCCACGCGCATTACTAGCGCCGGTTTGTTTTTGCCGTGGAGATTTTGCAGAACATCGCTTTGGCCAATGTTCATCTGAATTGCATCTGGGCCAGCCGCGACCAACTGATTGATGACGTTTTGCATGTTTTCTAGGCCGCCCAAAAAACTACCCTCATTGAAAACGCCATGATCAACAGCCACATTCAAACACTTGCCAGAGGGATTGAACATGCGATTTAAGCGTACTTTTCCAGAATTAAACATTGCGCTCTCCTTCCCCAATCCGTTTGCGGAAATTTTCCACTGTTTAGGAGGGGAGTCATTTTAGGATGAATACAAAAGATTTATTAACCACCTAGGGTGATTGCATGTGATCAGTTTTTTGTCGTGCAGTCCCCCCAAATTCAATTATTGGTGGGAAATATTTTGCACGTGCGATTACCTTAATCAACCGCCAAACTACACGAATATGCTCATTAATTCGTGTAGTTTGGCGAGATATCGCACTCAGTGGGTATCTCCGGTTATTTGCTTTGTGCCAAAAACACCTTAGTAAACCATCAAAATTGGATTTTCCAAGACGGTTTTAAGCTCTGCTACAAAACGCGCCGCCACCGCGCCATCGACGATGCGGTGATCAGCAGATAGGGTCATCCGCATGATTGGACGGGCGACAATTTGCCCGGACTCGTCAGGAATGGCTTCAAGTTGGGTGGCCCCAATTGCTAAAATCGCGGCTTCAGGGGCATTGATGATGGCATCGAATTGTTCGATACCAAAGGGGCCAAGATTAGAAATCGTAAAGGTGCCGCCTTTGACGTCCGCATTCACGAGTTTTCCAGCCCGCGCTCGTGCCGCTAAATCGTTCACTTCCGCGGCAATTTCAGCAAGCCCTTTTTTATCCGCGTTTTTTACAACGGGCACAATCAGGCCATTTTCCAGGGCGACGGCCACCCCAATATTGATGTCTTGATGCAGTAGGATTTCATCGCCTTTAAGCGAACTGTTCAAATAGGGATGGCGACGAAGAGTTGTAGCAATTTGTTTCACTAGCAAAGCGGTCACCGAAATTTTTTGTGCGCCCGATTTCTCCGCGACCGCATTCAACGTGTTACGGGCCTCGGTAATCCCGCTCATAATTACGCGGGAGGTGAATTTGATATGGGGAACATTTTGATAGTTGGCCGTCATGCGTTCCGCAATCGTTCGACGCATACCGATCAAGGGTATGATTTCTGGTTCAACTATGGGTGCTACAACCTGCAATTGGGTCTGGTGATCCTGCTGCTCCAAGGAGGCGAAAACATCATTGGATTGGATGCGGCCTTGGGGGCCGCTTCCCTGTAGAGCGGCGAGATCAACCTGATTTTCACGGGCGACTCGCCGAGCGGCTGGCGCAGCATAGATTTTGCCAGCTACCACGGGTGCAGATTCTTTAGCCAACTGAGCCGCTACATCGGCTTTGGTAATTTTTTGACCTTTGCCGGAGGGAGCAATCGCGTTCAAATCGATGCCATGGGCCGCGGCCATATTCTTGGCAACTGGCGTGACAACTTGTCCGGTTGATATTTCTTGGGGTGGGGTGGGGAGGCTGGATTCCACCTTTGGGGTGGGTGCAGCACCCTGGGGTAAAGCTTCACCCTCGGCAAGCAGGTAGGCGATCACCGTCCCAATGGGGATGACTTCTCCCGGCTTGGCAGAGACTCCCTCTAAAATACCAGTCCCGGGGGATTCTACATCCACAGCGACTTTATCGGTCTCAATCACCAGGATAATTTCCCCTGTTTTAACTTGTTCGCCTGGGTTTTTGCACCACTCTACGACAGTTCCAGTTTCCTGGTCCATGTCAACTTTAGGCATAATCACTTCTATGGCCATCTCACACCTTTAATTGGGCTAATTCGCGGGCTTTTTCAATAATGTTCTCAACCTGGGGAACCGCATGGTATTCCAGATTGCGGTTATAGGGAATCGGCACTTCCTTACCCGCCAGACGGAGGATCGGAGCCTCTAAATAGCCAAAAGCTTCACTTTCAGCAATCACGGCGGCCAACTCACCGCCAAAACCACCCGTTTTGACAGCCTCATGCACGATGAGCACTTTGCCGGTTTTCTTCACCGATGCGATGATCGTTTCCGTATCCAAGGGGCGCAGGGTGCGGGGATCCACGATTTCGATATCAATGCCTTCTTGGGCTAATTGATCGGCAGCAGCCAGCGAACGTTGCACCATGACGCCGGTTGCTACAATCGTGAGGTCGCGGCCTGCGCGTTTGACATCCGCTTTTCCGAGGGGAATGGTGTACATCTCTTCGGGCACGGGGCCTTTGGATTTGTAGAGTAGCTTATGTTCAATGAACACTACGGGGTTATCATCTCGAATCGATTCGATCAATAATCCTTTGACATCATAGGGCGTAGTCGGCATGACGACTTTTAGCCCTGGAACATGCACAAACCAATTCTCGAAACTTTGGGAGTGATGTTCGGCTGCGCCTGTTCCAGACCCGGCGGGGGTACGTAAAACCATTGGATCTGTGGCTCTACCACCAAACATAAAACGCAGTTTGGCAGCCTGATTGACCAATTGCTCGGAAGCTAACGTGGTGAAATCCATGAACATGATCTCGGCAATAGGGCGCATACCAACCAAGGCGGCTCCCGTTGCCGCGCCGGCGATCCCCAACTCAGTGATGGGGGTATCTACAATTCGCTCCGGGCCAAATTTTTCGAGCATGCCATACGAAACTTGGAAAGCGCCACCATATAAGCCGACATCTTCACCAATCAGAAATACTTTAGGGTCGCGTTCCATTTCTTGGGTCATGGCTTCGCGAACAGCTTCGAGGTAGGTTATTTCTCTTACCATGGTGCGTATACTCCTTCTTCCAGCGTTGATACGTCAGGATCAGGGCTGGATTCTGCAAACAGGCGAGCGTTTTCGATATCGGCATCAGCCTGGGCTTTGATTTTTTCAATATCATCTATCGTGAGTGTTTTCTTTTCAATCATATGGTTTTTGAACCGTTCAATGGGATCTTTCTCTTTCCAGGCATCAATTTCTTCTTGAGAGCGGTAGCGGTTACGATCGCTCTTGGAGTGACCTCGCCAACGATAAGTATCACAAACCACTAAAGCAGGACCGTTGCCATTGCGGACATGTTCCACGGCTTCTTCGGTAGCTTCCAGTACGGCTAATAAGTCGTTACCATCTACAGATTTCCCTGGCATGCCATAACAAGCTGCGAAGGATGCCAAGCCCTCGCTAGTGGTCCATTTATTGGAAGGGAAAGACATGGCGTATTGATTATTCTCACAAACGTATACGACTGGCACCTGATACAACACTGAGAGAGTCATCGATTCATGAAAAGCCCCGGTTGAGGCAGCACCATCACCAAAAAAGGAGAGCAAAATTTTGCCTTCGTTTTGCATCTTCAAGCCCAGCCCCACGCCTACAGCCATGGGAATCCCGCCGCCGACAACGCCATTCGCGCCCAGATTGCCGCTGGCAACATCGGCGATATGCATCGATCCGCCGCGCCCGCGGCAATATCCGTTGGCCTTGCCATAAAACTCAGCCATCATCAATTTAAGATCAGCGCCCTTGGCAATACAATGTCCATGGCCGCGGTGGGTGCTCAAGATTAGATCTTTAGGCCCCAGAGCGCTAACAGAACCAACCGCCGAAGCTTCCTGTCCGATCGACAGGTGCATGGTACCGTGGATTTTCCCGGCCATATAGCTTTTTTCGGCTTGCTCTTCAAATACCCTGATCTGGTACATTTGGAGCAAATACTGTTCAGCAATTTCTTTCGTTACTTCCATAGTTGTTCTTCCTCCATTAATTAATAATATTCATATTTCTAAACGAGAAAATTTAAACGATTTTGATAACCGTCTTTCCGATCGAATGACCACTTTCGACCAAAAAACCTACGAATATCGGCCATTTTTCTGCAAAGTCTGCAACATGGCGGCATAGTTTTCCGGTTTGACCGCCGAATGGATGGAGTTACTTGACGAGAGGATATACCCGCCACCGGGCATTCCCTTGCGCAAGGCATCTTTTGTAGCTTCAACGACTTCCTCGGGTGTGCCAAACGTGAGAAGTTCAGCGCAATCTACATTGCCTTTAATAGCTATCCGGTTTCCGTATTTGGCTTTCACTTCACCGAGGTCCATCCCCGCGATCGGGTCAATCGGGTCGAGGCAGTCAATGCCTGAATCAACAATCATGTCCAGGATGGGCCAGAGATTGCCATCGGTGTGCTTGATAACGTACAGGCCAAGTTCCTTGAAACCTTGAACAACGCGGCAGAGACCGGGGTAAAAGAACTCGCGAAAATGTTTGGGCGACATGAGCGGCCCTTTGGTGTAGGCATAATCATCGCCGGTGTAGACGATCTCTGCCCCACAAGCTGCCACATCCTTGGCTAATTCAAGATTGACGTTTACTGATAGCTCAACCAGGCTCTTCACCAATTCAGGTTCAGTCGCGATGGCCATGAGCAAATTTTCCATACCCATAAGATAGCGTGGCAGCGAAAAAACATCGTTGAGATGGACGATAACGGCCTTGTCTCCTCTGAATTCTCGCACTGCAGCCTCGACAGCTGCAAGCCGTCCTGACGCATGCGGGTCTGGCGGTGTAAAACGCTCAAAATCGGCCAACGTTTTGATAGGGGATTCAACCTCAATGCCGTGCTCTTCATTGGTATCCTGGGTAACGTAGCCCCATTCACTGAGCCAGCGGTTTGAGCCAATCTTTTCCTTTTTGTAAATCGGATCAACGATAACAGCATCATGTCCCATTTTTACGGCAAAGTCATTATGACCTGTGTTTCCTGGGCAGAGAGCATCTCGCACGCGGCGATCCACCAGCCACTCAAAATGCGGCACCCGATCTGGTTCTTGCCGCTGGAGGGTTCGCAGTATTCGTTCTTCCGAAGTCATTGCAACCATAAATTCAACTCCACTATTCCAGATTTGCGTGGCGATCAAGCATTTGGGCTGCATCGACATTGAGCCGTGGCATCAACCCCAAAATGAGAGTGTCGCACAAAATAAAGAGGGATTGCTCGAATAGGCTGCCTAAAGGTTGCCCTGACAAAAGGCTGCTCCCGTTCAGATAAGATTGGGCCGGAATAATAACCTTCTGATCGGCCAGCCGAGCCAGAGGGGAGGCGGCATCCGTGGTGAACAATAGGATTTCAGTGCCCAGGCCGTGGGCCTTTTTAGCAATTGCCAGAAGGCTGGGAGTCTGCCCTGAACCCGAACCGAGGATCAATAAATCGGTGGTCGCGATGCTGGGGGTAATGGTGTCACCTACCACAAAGACAGTTTTTCCCAGGTGCATCAGGCGCATGCCCAAAGCCCGCATACACAATCCGCTCCGCCCGGCACCGGCCACAAAGATGCGGTCTGAATCCGCTATCAAAGCCCTGGCTTGTGTCAGGCTTTCGATTAAAACCTGATTTACACAGGCCGTTACTTCGGCTAAAACTTGCTCAATCAATGCATCCATCATCATCACAAATTATTCGATCTTGTTCAAGGCATCCCACGGCGCTTGCATCACCGAAACCAATCGTTGATATTCGGCATAACGATCCAGGTAGAACGGCGTATTTGCCGGGTTCGGCACATGAATACGGACGACCGAGACTGCCTCTTTGACGGCTTCGGCATAATCGCGGTAGATGCCTGCGCCAATCCCGGCGGATAGGGCGGCGCCACGCGCACCTAATTCGTTGCCATCCGGGACTTCCATTGATACCTGGATGGTATCGGCAAACATCTGCGACCAGACCTGGCTCCGGGAGCCTCCACCGGCCAGCCGGGCAGCATTGATTTGACCACCAGCGGCGCGGAGTTTCTCAATATGGCTCAAATGGCCGAATACAACCCCTTCGTAGAGGGCGCGCAACAGATGGGCACGCGTGTGCCAACCAGCCACGCCATAAAATCCTGCCCGGGCGGTGGGCTGTACATTTGAACCGTACAAGAAGGGGTGAAAGATAATGTTTGTGCTGCCGGGCGGCAGGCTGGTAACTTCTTCATTGCAGACTTCATAGACGGAGGTGCCGCGCCGATTGGCTTCAAGGCGCTCGTCACCACAAAACTGGCTCACAAACCACTCCAGGTTGGTGGCGGAGGTGGCACTCCCCTCAATGGTGAGGAACAATTCGGGGTCTGCAAAAATGGTGGTCATGAACAGGCTGGGGTCCACAATGGGGTTTTTGGTGATGACTTCGTTGATACTCCAACTCCCCATGACCAGGCAGGCTTGATTTTCATTAACGACCCCAGAACCGATGGCACTGGCATCTACGTCAAACAAGCCTCCCACCACGGGGATTCCAACGGCCAATCCGGTTTGTTCAGCCGCAGTGGGGGTCACTTTTCCGATCACTTCACTGCTAAGTTTTAAGGGCGGGAGAGCCTCATAAACTTCAGAAATATCATACAGGGCCATCAATTCTTTCGAGTAACATTTCTTGCGAACATCCATCAGGTTGGCGCCGCTCATATCGGTGTAGTCGCCGGTAACCTCACCCGTCAGGCGGTACTTGATGTAATCCTTGACCATCAGGATAGCGCCAATACGTTCGTAATTTTGAGGTTCATTTTTTTTGAGCCAGACGAGCAGCGCGTTGGGTTGGGCGGGCCAGAAGGTTTGAAGGGAAAACGGGAAGGTTTGAGCGTGGAGGTTGCGCTGATCCCACTCCGTCACCACGTCCGCGGCGCGGGTATCCATTGATTGGATGCCATTCCGCAAAGGGCGGCCTTGTTTGTCTAAAAGATAGATACCATTCCCGTGTCCGGTGTTGCCAATCCCCGCGATTGCTTCGGGCCGGATACCAGACTTGGCAAGCACCTCACGGATGGCTATGGCCGTACTCTGCCACAACATTTCCATGCCGCGCTCCGTCCAGCCAGAATGCGGATACTCGGTGTCTGCGGGGCAACTCGCTACGGCAACTTCTTTGCCGTGTAAATCAAAAAGCGCGGCTTTGGAAACCGTACTACCATTATCAATGCCCAAAAGATACTGTCCCATGATCTGCCTCCGCAAAAGAGATGGGTTATCCTGCAAACGCAGGTTCCACCAGACCCTTTACGCCTGTATGAACTTGGAACAAACCGCCAGCCCAAGGTTGTTTTTGCCAATCCGCTTCACTGAATCCCCACGAGGCGGTGGTGACATAGAGTACATCCAGGTCTTTGCCGCCAAATGCGAAGGAGATTACATGTTGAACCGGGAAGCGGATCTGACGCTCAATTTTGCCATCGGGGGCGTAGCGGGTGAGTTTCCAGCCATCCCAGTGCCCATTCCAGACAAAGCCTTCCGCGTCCACAATGAGACCATCGGGCATTCCATCCTCCTCCGATAAACCTGCAAAGATGCGACGATTGCTGGTGGTACCCTCGATGGGATCATAATCAAGAACAATAATCTGGCGATGGCGCTGGTCAGCCACATAAACGGTGCGGCCATCGGGGCTGAATCCAATGCCATTCGCCGTGGCATAACCTGTGTCGAGTTCGTGGAGCGAACCATCGGGGTCCAGGCGGTATAGCGAACCATCAGGCAAAAAAGGATCATCCATATTAACCGTGCCCACTAGCAGACGTCCCTGACGATCCACCGCGGCGTCATTGTAGCAAATCTCCGGTTTATCGGGTTGGGCGGGGCCGTGAATTAGTTCGTATGCATTGGTTTGCGGATCCCAACCATAGATGCCGTTTTGAGCGATGGCAATCCACCCCCCCGAAGCCCGGCGCGCCAGAGCCGTCACAGGCAGGTTAACTGGAAAGGTAGTATTTTTACCCGAAACTGGATCAAATCGGCAGGTGGGCAGGCCTCCCCAATCTACCCAATAGAGAGCATGCTCTTCAGGAGACCAGATCGGGGTTTCTCCCAACCTATTTTGGGCTGATACAACTTGTTTCAATTCGTTCATGGTTTAGGCTCCTTTGCTCAAACTCTAAACTGATCGTAAAGTTGGTGGTTGATAGGTTTTAGAACCGAATAAAGCTGTTTATAAATTTGATACCACTCAGCATATTTGGGGGATAGTTCTGCGTTGGGGTAATAAATTATTCCAGGTCGATAAACTTGCTCAAAAGCCTCCTGTTCATCTCTGTACAATCCAATCCCAATTCCGGCCAGAACCGCGGCCCCAAGAGAGGTGGCCTCTTCGATGTCTGGCACTTCAATCGGCAGACCCAACACATCAGCTTTGTTTTGCATCCAGAATGAATTTCGCGTCGCTCCACCAACGGCTACCAGATGGTTGGGGGTGATTCCTAAACCGGTTTGGAGGGCGGAAACAATATCCAGGACTTGATAATCTAATCCCTCGATGATGGCCCGCAGCAGATCGCCGCTTTCGGTAAAATTGCTTAGCCCTACAAAGGCGCCTAGTGATCGGGCATCGACTACCGGGCAACCAGCCGCGGACATATGCGGTAAAAACATGGTGCCCTTAGCCCCAGGGGGAGAGGCAGCAGCCTCAGCCATGAGATAATCCCAATCGACGCCGCATCCATGATCTGCACGTCGCCGAGCTTCGTGACCATATTCTTTGCGGTACCATTCAAGCATATCTGCGGCCACGGCTCCCCCCCACACTGCATAAGTATCGCGGGCGACATGAGTTTCAACTGTTACCCCTAATTTTTGGATATCGGGTGTCAGGATTGGTTCAGGGATGGCGGCTAATACGATCTCCCAAGTGCCGGTCACATCTAAAACGACGCCGGGTTTGAAAGCTCCCACAGGCAAGGCCCCACACAAATAATCGTGCCCACCCAAAACGACCGGCGTGCCAACGGGGAGCCCGGTGGCCGCAGAGGCTGCCGCGGATACTTCACCCAGCGGGGTCCCACTAGGAAAAGCATCGCAAAGCAACCGGCGATCAATATTGGCTTGCGTTAGCAGTTCGTCTGACCAATTGCGGGTCGTTTGATCAAACAATAGGGTGCAAGAAGCCATGGTGTAATCAGTTGCTCGCACCCCACATAACATGAAATTCAGAAAATCTTCGATCAACAGCCATTTATCGGTGCGAGCCAGGATTTCAGGCTCATGCTCGGCCATCCATAGGAGGCGCAGGGCAGTATTGAATCGCCATAAGGTTCCCCCACCAACGCTGAAACTTTTTTCGGCCCCGATATTTTTCACCCACCAATTCAGTTGAGTTTCGGTGCGCGGGTCATGCCAACTGATGAACGGATACAACCAATTACCATGCTCATCCATGGGAACCCCATCCATCCCCATGCCAGTCACAGCTACCGCTTTGATATTATGAGGATTCCCCACCTGGGCGACAGCGTCTTTCATTGCCGCGGCGCAGCCTTCCCAGATTTGCTCCGGTTGCCAAACTGTCCATTCAGGGTGATCTGGATAGGGGGTAAAACGCTCAGTCGGCCGAGAGCCACTGGCAACCAGGTCACCAGAAATGTTGTATAGCACAGCTTTGAGGGTCGTCGAGCCGATATCAATGCCCGCGAGGTAGTCCATGTCTTGACTCCTAAGAGATTGGGTTACAAAAATGATTTTACAGAGGACTGGCAGTTATTTGGAGGAAATGCTTCCGTAGAATCATCAGAGCCGCCAGTCTGAAAGTTGCTTCAGAAATTATTCATCCAGGTCTCCAAAAGATGCGCAATGTCATCGAAAATCAGATCGGTTTCAATGGCTTCGGCCTCCGCACGATCTGACGAACCTGATAAAACGCAGATGGTCGTGATCCCAGCCCGTTTGCCACCGAGAATATCGGTATCAACGCGGTCACCGATGACGGCGGTTGTTTCGGGGGTGGCACCCATCTGTTCCATAGCCAGTTGGTACATGGTTGGCTCTGGCTTGCCGATGGCCTGCGGCTTCGTGCCAGAGGCGGTTGCAAGGGCCGCGATCATCGAGCCGGTGCCAGGCAGTAGCCCTTCTACGGAAGGATTGGTTGGATCGAGGTTAGTGGCGATAAAACGGGCGCCACCGCGGATCAGCAAGGTGGCCTTTTTGAGTTTTTCGTAGGTTACATCGCGATCCATGCTGGCAACTACCAATTGAACGTCATCATCAGCCAGGATAAACCCTTCGTCGAGGATGGCTTGTTTGAGGGAGGGCATCCCGAAGACATGCACCCGCGTCCCAAGGGGATATTCGCGGGCCAGGAAACGGGCTGCGGCCTGACCTGAATTCAGGATTTCGTCTGGCGATACCGTCACTCCCATGCCGGCCAATTTATGCGCGTATTCCTGAGGTGTGCGGGTTGAGTTGTTCGTTGCCAGGGTAAAGCGGATGGAGCGCGTCCGCAAGAAAGCAAAGAACTCGCATAGGCGGGGCATGGGTTGGTCGCCCAGGTAGAGGACGCCGTCCATATCAATGATGAGGTGGGTAATATTTGCGAGTGATTGCATAATTTACTGAAGTGCGAAGTTTCCAGATTTGATAATTACAGCCACGTTATCGTTGGCCGTAAACGTTTTGATACAAATTCACCATGTAATCAACCTGGCTTTCGGAAAGCTGAATGGGTTTACCGCGCATCATGGCCAGGTGGGTAATTTTGGCGATCTCTTCCACTTCGACCGCCATTTTGGTAGCTTCTGGGGCTGACGAACCGATGGTGAAGACACCATGATTCTGCATGACGATGGCTTTCGCCCGTCCAATTTTGTCGATAATCTCTTGCCCAATCGCTTCACCACCAATAGGAGCGTAACCACCGAGGGGGATTTCACCGCCCAGCATGGCGCAGGCTGTGAGGCAGGCCGGAATGGGTTCTCCCAAAACAGCAAAGGTACTGGCATAGACTGAATGCGTATGAACCATGCCAAAGACATCGGGGCGGCGTTGGTAAACATATAAGTGGGTGTCTGTATCCGTCGAGGGTTTGAGATCACCTTCCACAACCTGACCATCCATATCAACCACCACCATGTGGGCGGGTGTTAAATCTTCGAAGCTGTATCCACTCGGTTTAATGACGACCAACCCTGTTTCCGGGTCGCGTCCGCTCACGTTGCCGCTGGTCATCTTAACCAGATCATTTTTAGGTAGTTCCAAATTACATTTCCAAACAATCTCGCGAAGCTGTTCTAATAACATCTAAATCTCCAAATCGTTTAGGGTGTTTTGCGAAAATTTTCATCAAAGATGTTGAGGACGCCGCGCGCGGCGGTCTCATCGGTGATCAGGGCATGTAAATAGCCGCCGCGGAGTGCGCCATAGATGGGCAAGGCTTTGGGGGCCGAAGCCGCGATACCAATCCTGTAGGGGATTTGGCGGATTTCACTCAGGGTTAGCCCGATGACGCGCTCAGAATATTCCTGACTGCAGGGCTGGCCCTCAATATCGTACACATGCGCCGAAATTTCACCCACGCCCCCACAGTTATCTGCGATATCCGTCAATTCTTTAGCCGATAAGGCCGTGAACTGAACAAAACGCGATACTTCAGGGATCACTGTGCCAACGCCTAGAAGCGCAATGTTGGCATGACGGCCAATATCAAGTATTTTTTTTACGGGTTCCATCGATCGCAACACCTCACAATGCTCTCGGGTATCCATAAAGGCTGGGGCATGGAGTTGGTATGATTTTGCGCCCAGGCGGTCAGCCATCTGTGCGGCTAAATAGTTCATATCGGACTCGATATCACCCTGGATTGATCCAAGGATTGGGACAATTTCAACCTGATAAGGACGGGTAGCATCCAGCGATTGGGCAACGGCTTGAACGGTTGTGCCGGGCGTAATTGCGATCACATCGCCATCTCGAATGTGATCGAGTAAAAAATTTGCGGCAACGGTTCCGATGGCATTCAATAGCGAACTGCTCGTATCTCCGATGGCTGGAATGACAATGGCATCTTGTAAGCCGAAGACAGCTTTCAAACGATTTTCGATTTCAAAAAGATGTTGAAACGGGGTGCGGATCACAAAATCCACATATCCGAGTTCGCGGGCCTGCTGAAGGAGGCGATTGACCTTCGGTGTGGATAATTCCAAACGCTCTGCAATTTCGGACTGTGTCATCTTTTCCATATAATAAAGGTTCAAGATAGTATTAATGAGTCGTACGTGATCATATGTTGGCATATTTTCATCCTCTCTTGTGAATATCGTGCTCGCTCTACAGCCTTGAAATTGCCTTTCTTTCAGGCCATAATCGGCACAGAGTATAACTCATTATTTGTGACACCTCTAAAATTCTAAAGAGCGGATCTACACCATTTGGCTCAGAGATACCCGCTCGAATGAGCGTTCAAATGCCCAGGTTTCGGCGGCCACTAATTCATCTACAAATTGCCGGGCAGAGGCCGCGGCAGCAATGGGGTTCTCACCAGCATGTCGATCCCCCCAAATCTCCACGCCCAGCAGGCCCCAAAATCCGATTTCAGCCAGCGTTTGAAAAGTTTCTTTGAAAGGTACAATTCCTTCTTCGAAGGGGATGCCACGAATGACCTTTGGCATGGCATCTTTAATGTGAATGCCTAAGATTTGGTCTTTGGCTAAACGGAGTTCATCTGGAGGATGATATCCGGCAGCGGCCAAATTGCCCATATCAGGGTACAGTTTGAGCCAAGGAGAGTTAATGGCTTCGATAATTTTTAAGCCCTTTGAAAGATTTTCTACATAGGGGGTGTCCAGATTTTCCAAACCAAGCATTACGCCAGCTTGACTTGCAAACTGTGCCCCTCGGTAGAGGCCTTCGATAAAATTCGCATTCGTCTCATCATCGCTGGTTTCATAAAAGACGTCATAGCCCATAACCTGAACGACGCGCAGCCCAATATCTCCGGCGAACTCGATGGCTTTGTACAAAATCTCCAATCCTTGCTGGCGAGTTTCTGGATTGTGGCTGCCAAGTGGGTATTTGCGATGTCCGCTCAGACACATCGTCATAATTTTTACGCCAGTATTGGCGATTGATTGTCGCAATTTCGCTTTTTCTGAAGCAGACCAATCCAAACGAGACAAACGCTCATCGCTTTCGTCAATCGAAATCTCCACGAAGTCATACCCAGCCTGCCCTGCTGCGGCCAGGCGTTCTTCCCAAGAAAGGGCCGCGGGCAGCGCTTTTTCATAGAGACCAACAGGCATCTTAAACATGATAACTTCTCCAACCGTAACCTAGCAGGGCACTGGAACGATAAACTAAGCGCCGTTTTCCAATCCCGCCACTTCTACGCATTCACCTTTTCCCGCACCAGTAAGTGATTTAGAACAACGGCGGCGATAAGCACGCTGCCTTTCGCTAAATTTTGCCAGTAAGCAGGGATGACGGTCATCAGACCGATTGTCACGCAAATAATAATGAGGGCGCCTATAATCGTCTTTGCAACTGATCCTTCGCCTCCAGAGAAAGCAGTCCCCCCCAATAACACAGCGATGATACAGTCTAATTCCATACCATCGCCTGAAAGGGGATCTC
Organism: Chloroflexota bacterium; assembly: GCA_003513015.1. Classification (GTDB taxonomy): domain Bacteria; phylum Chloroflexota; class Anaerolineae; order Anaerolineales; family UBA11858; genus UBA11858. The sequence goes on along the minus strand of DOTA01000098.1, from coordinate 3,330 downwards.
CCAAAGACATGTAACTGGCGCGTGCTATTCCAGCCAACGCTGCAAAAAAACCAACGATGATATACAGAAACCCTACAATTCTGATGGCGTTGATGCCAGACAAGTTCGCGGCTATACGGTTGCCCCCAATGGCTGCGGCGTATTTACCGAGAATTGTCTTTCTCTGGACAATGACCAGCACGATGATCACAAGGATAGCTACCCAGAAAGCCCATGGCAGTCCGAGAAAGACATCCTTTCGTGCATAATAATTAATCCAGTCAGGCATTGGCTTGTCTGCACTTCCTTTAATTGCAGACAGACCATCTGGCACGATCAAAAGTGCGATGCCTTTGAATAAGCTAAGTGTCACCAGTGTAGCAATCACAGGGGTGATACGCAGTTTCATGACCAGATAGCCATTGGTGAATCCCATGACTATCCCAACAATCAAAGTAATGATGAACGCAGGCAGGAAACTGAACCCGTTAAGGATCATCAGGGCATACACTACCGCGCTCAAACTCATCGCACTACCGACAGAAAGGTCGATATAGCCCGAAATCATCAGGAGCGTGAATGCACCACTCAACGTCATGATCGGCACAGCACTGCGCAACAGGTTAATGATGCTATCTGGGCTGAGGAAATGTCCTCGCCCAAACAGTTCGACCTCATCCAACTTCATCACACTGAAAACTAGCACGATCAGCACCAACACAATATATATATAAAATTGCTTGATCGTTGATCTTAGTTTTTCCGATCGATCTAACTGAGCTTGGAGTGTTTCGTTTTTTGTGATATTCACGTCAATCTGCTCCTCTGATAGATATTCGCCAAACGCGCCGCGGATACTCAGTTCTTCCTTTTATCTAGTGCAAACCGTTGCGAGAGAATCGCGATAAAGGTCACAAGAGCCTTGAGGATAAATTGCCAATCCGGTGAAAGCAGAAGTCCGGTAGCTGCCGATGTCACGACAGAAAGGATGATGGCACCGACGAACATCCCCAATACAGAGCCAAACCCACCCGCGATACTAACGCCTCCTAAAAGAGCAATGACCAATGCATCGAACTCATATCCCATCGCCCGGCTCGAAACCCCTGCCTTGTACTCAGACGCCAGGAGTATTCCTGTAATGCCTGCGAGCAGGCCACTAAGAATGTAGAGTGCAGTGAGATATTTGGTCACATTGATACCGGAGAGACGGGCTGCTTCGGGATTCGCACCAATGAGATAGATACGCCTCGCAAACACTGTCTTTTTCTCAAAAACATACGCGAGGATAATCAGCGTGATCATGATCAGTAACGGGAGTCGGATGGAAGTCCCTGGGATGCCTATACTCCCCAGCACACCAAAAGCTTCGGGTAAACTGGTGTTACGCTGCGCACCCTGTGTGATAACCTGAGCAGCGCCGCGTGCGAGCATCATTGTGCCTAATGTGATAATAATAGAAGGTACCTTCAGCTTGGCAATGAAGAAGGCATTGACCGCACCAACGCCCATGGCACAAAGCAAAGCCAGCCCGACGGCAACGGCATAAGGCAACCCCAATCCATTAGCCAGGGTGTTCTGAGATACATTTACTCCCTGACAGAAATAAACGGAAAGCACACCGGTTAAGGCAATGTTGCCGCCGACAGACATGTCGAAGTTTCCGGTAATCAATACGAACGTAACGCCGATACCCAGTACGATGACAAACCAATTATTCGTAATGAGGTTAAATATGTTCNNTATGTTCTGGGGTTTGTAAAAGTTCGGTACAACGAGGCAAGCAATTGCGAATACCAGGATTAACACACCGCCCATGAACAGCGTGATGAACGACTCGTCGCTGATCTTGCTACCGATTAATATCGGCTTTTGGGTCTGATTGGTTTCCATGCCTATTCTCCTCCCGTAACAATGTGCAGAATATTTTCGCTATCCACATCGCAGCCGTTGCGCAATGTGGCTCTCAGACTTCCGTCATACATGAGGTAGATGCTGTCACAGATATTCATAACCTCAGGCAACTCCGAAGAAAAAATGATAATGGTTTTCCCATCCTTGGAGAGTTGGCGGATGAGGCCATAGATCTCACTTTTAGCACCTACATCGATACCGCGGGTTGGCTCATCCATCATCAGTAGGTCCGCATCTGCGAATAGACATTTTGATAAAACCACTTTCTGTTGATTACCGCCAGAGAGCTTGGAGGCTTCTTTTTCGATACTGTCGGTGGCGATTTTTAGTTTTTCGGTGTATTCAATTGCAACATTGCGTTCTTCTGCTGAATTAATAAATCCGTTGCGGGATATCTTCGCCATGTTCATAACGGGCACATTGGTGCGTATCGTTAAAATAGTAAATAGTCCTTGAGTTCTTCTTTCCTCCGGCACCAGGGCAATACCAGCCGCGATAGCCTTTTCAGGGTGGGGCTGTAGTTTCTTCCCTTTGAAAATGATATCGCCTTCATAGTTGTCGGCACCGAAGATGGCACGTGCGAGTTCGGTTTTACCAGCACCCACCAGACCGTAAAAACCAACAATCTCACCTGCATTAACGGTGAAGGAAATATCTTTCAGCCGATGGTTGGAGATGTTCTTGACCTGGAGGATGGTTTCCAGACAATCACTTTCCCGTGGTGTATACTGCTCAAACACCGTTTTTCCAATCATCATCTTGATAAGTTCTGATCGGTCCTTGATCTGTGCAACCGGTTTTGTTTCGATATGCCCGCCATCTCGCATGACCGTTACGTAGTCTCCGATCTCAAAGATTTCATCAAGTCGATGGGAGATATAAATGACGGTAACGTTTTTCTCGCGCAAACTTCTAATAATGGTAAATAATCGTGCAATTTCACTTTCGGAGATTGCGGCCGTCGGCTCGTCCATGATGATAATGTTTGAATCCGCAGCGACCGCTCTGGCAATCTCTACAATTTGCTTCTTCGCTACGCTCAAGGTCGAGACCAGTTGTCGCGGCTTGATAGACGGCTCAATGCTATTCATCACATTGATCATCTTGTTAGTCTTGTCCGTCTTCCTCATGAACCCAAAGGTTGTTTCTTCTACACCAAGCGAGAGATTTTCCTCGACAGTGAGCTGGTCAACCACGTTGAGTTCCTGGAACAGTGTGCTCATTCCTTGTTTCTTGGCATCCCGAGGATTGTGAGGATCGTACTCTTCACCATTCAGGAGAATCTGACCGCTTGTTCGTTCGTATACACCCGTCAGGATTTTAATGAGGGTAGATTTCCCCGCGCCGTTTTCCCCGACCAGGCAGTGAACCGTGTTCCGCTTAATGTCAAAGCTGACATTGTCAACTGCCCGCACTCCGGGAAAATCCTTGACAAGA
>DOTA01000281.1:7163-7405 GCA_003513015.1 Chloroflexota bacterium | reverse complement strand
GAGAAAATCCCGCTCAAAGAGAGTTTTCGTATTTTCGTGGCGGGGTTCCCGCTGGCGGTTACGCCGGGGAAGGTGGGCGAAGCGCTCAAAGGGGTCTGGATTCACCACAAAGATCCGGAGGTGAGCACCGCACGCGGCGTCTCGGTGGTGGTGGCGGAGCGCATCAGTGACGGGCTGGCCGTGCTGCTGCTCTCGACCCTGGGGGTGATTGCTTACCCCCAATATTGGCCCGGTTTTTTGGC
>DOTA01000281.1:0-7109 GCA_003513015.1 Chloroflexota bacterium | reverse complement strand
GCCGCGGCTACCTTGTTGATCCGCTTTGCGACTCTGTGGTTTGGCGTGGGTCTGGGGCTGGTGGTGTGGGCTTTCTCGCGCGATTTGTTGGGGTTGGGGCAGCCGGAAATGGTAAACGGGGATACAGGCAAACAAGAAAAAAGGTCTCGAGGAAACCGCGTATGAGCATCAAACCGCAACTATCCAACCATCCAACTCCCCAACCAACCCACTACCTGCGCACCGAATTTCACTGCCACACGGTTACCTCGAAGGATAGCCTGTTGCAACCCGAAAAGCTGGTGGGGGCCTGCCGAAAAAAGAAAATCGACCGGGTGGTGGTGACGGATCATAACAACATCGAGGGAGCGCGGCGCTGCCTGGAGATCGACCCCGAGCGGGTGATCGTGGGCGAGGAGATTATGAGCACCCAGGGGGAGTTGCTGGCGGCTTACGTGACGGAGGAAATCCCCGCGGGGCTGCCGCCGATGGAGGTGATCGAACGCTTGCGGGAACAGGGGGCTTTCATCAGCGTGTCGCATCCTTTTGACAAGCACCGCAGCGGCCACTGGAACCCGGATGATTTGCTCGCCATTCTGCCCTACGTGGACGCCGTCGAAACCTTCAATGCGCGCTGTATGCTGCCACGATTCAACTTTCAGGCACAAGATTTCGCCGTGGAACATAAAGTTTTAGGCACTTATGGCTCGGATGCCCACGCCGCTTTTGAGTTGGGCCGCGGCACTTTGCTGCTGCCCCCCTTTGAGAATGCCGAGACGCTCAAAGCGGCCTTGCACCATGCGCAGGTGCCTAAGATCATCTTAAGCCTGCCCTTGGTGCATCTCGTCTCCCGTTGGGCGGTGATGGTTAAAAAATGGAGAGGTCAATAAAAAAAGTCCCCAGGTGGGGACTTTTTCTTTTCAGTGTATTCGCAAAATTCAGTGTTTCAGTGCTTCTACGGCAAAAACTCAAAGCGATAGGCGGCGGGCTGGCGGGTGTAGCGGGTGGTACCGGTGACCACCAGAACGTATTCATCCACACCGTTGTCAAACGTCAGGGGGATGCCGGCGCTGTTATCGGGGGTGAGGGTGATGTACTCTACGGTGGTTTCGTTACCCACGGAGATCAGAGCCAGTTGGTAGGTTTGCGGCAAGATGTTCTGGATTCTCACAAAGCCGGCGGCTTCCCAGGTATCGGAGTCACTTTCAAAGTCGTTGAAATAGCCAATTTCGGGTACGGAGATATCGTCGAGCAGCAGGCCCTCTCCGTTAACGGCGGCATCCGTGACATATTCAAAGCGAATCTGCACTTCCTGCCCGGCGAATTGGGAAAGATCGACGCTTTCCTGAATCCAACGGCTATCCCCGCCGGAGAGGCCATTGTAGCCCCAGCCGTAACTGTTGCCGGAGGGGTCGTCTCCGGTACCGGAGGGGGTTTGCAGGATTTGCCAGGTTTCGCCATCGGTGGAGGCTTCGAGGTAGAGATAATCGTAATCTTCTTCGAGGTCGTACCAGGTCCAATATTTGAGCGTAATCGGGGATGAAACGCTGCTGAAGTCGAATTCGCGCGTCAGGGTCATATCCGATTCNNTCGCCCTTGTTGGACCAGAAGGCGTAATTACCGGAGTAGGCCTCGGTGGGCAGCACGCCGGTTTGGATGGAGCCTTCGAAGTGCAGGGTGGTTTCGCCATCGCAGGTGATGCGGACGTAATCGACGCCGTATTGATGCACATCACGCGTGGTCATACTGCTGCCACATTTACGGATGGTTTCAGTATCTTCAGCTCGAGGGGCATCTGGGTAGTTGTGATAGGTATAACGCCCATCGCCCACATCGCCATCGAGCAGATAGTTGGTGACCGCCCAATCGATGAAAACATCATCTGCGCGGACGGGTTGGCCGGTTTGGGGATCGAGGATATTTTTGGCAGCCAGCACTTCATCAACGCTGACCATACCGTTGGCAGGGTTGCTCACCAGGGCNNGCTGCCACCTCAGAAAAGCCTTCGTTCAGGTAAGATGTCTCGTTGCGATCCTGATACCAGTGGATCATGTGCTGAAATTCGTGGGCTAATACGCCATAGGTGAATTCTTCATCCAGGCCAACATTATCGGCGTTGAGCATAAAGGTTTCGTGGGCATTGGAGTATTCATGCGCCAGGGGGTGATATTCGTCCGCGGAGGAGAAGTAACCCGCCAGGCTGTAGCCCAAATCCGAAGCGAAGATGATGTATAGGTGCGGATCGCCATCCACGCCGGGAGTCCACTCACTACCGAAGAATTCACGGTCGGTGGGGTAGATTTTGTTTTCGAAACTTTCGGCCAGGGTTTGCAGATCGCCCTCGTCGTAGCGCACACCCTCTTCGATCCAAAAATAGGCATGCTCAGTGACGTAGCGCAGCACGGCGGTCATCTGGGAGTTTTCGTTGTTATCCACATTGGTGACCCAAAAAGTTTGCGTATCTCCCACCTGATAAGGCGCGGCGGGGGGGTCCATCGTGACCGGGATATTTTGCTGGCCGCCGAGTCTTTCGGCCAGTTCCAGCAAATCATTGACCGGGACGATGGTGTTTTCCAGGGTTTCGAGCGTATCTTTGGGAACGGAGAAATTTTCGGGTTGCGGCTCGAAAAATGTTTCAGCGGTGGGCCTGGGTTGCAAATCAAGGGTTTCAGGCCGACTCGGCAAGGGGTTAATTTCGCCAGAATGGGATTGCTCTGGCTGAAGGGTGGGCCGGATGACAACCGGGGTTGGTTCCGAAGAATCCGTCCAGTTAGCGGGGTTGTTTTCGTTCGTATAAATGCCCAAAACAGCCAGCCCGCCTACACAAAAAATGGAAAGACATAGGCACAAGCACAAAAACACCAATAAAACAATTACAAGAATAGTAACGCCAGAATTATTCTTCATCAATTTCTCCGGTTAATCAATCACGTTCTCTGCCGATAATCCCCGGTTCAGCTTGTGTATCCCAGAAATCGGCGCAGGGTTTGCAAAACGGATGGGATATAATACCACAACGCTTATGTGGGAATACCGGTTCCTGGCATTTTTGTAAATTGATGTTTTCTGATGAACGATCAAAGTTTAGCCTCTCACTTCACCCAGAAAATTACGCACTTGTTGCGGGTTTATTTTTTGCTTGCCAGCCTCGCCGGATTTTTGGCACTCTGGCAGTTGCTGCGTATCCCGGTAGGTGCCAAAAATGCCCTAATTTTGGGATTATCCATTGAGCGCTTGGTGCTGGCCGCGGGGATTTTAGGGGTGATCCTGGCAGCCGCGGGGATGCTCTTGGCCTCCTGGCTGCGGAAGCCATTTTTTATCCGGTTTCAAGAAAAACTAACCGCTGAACTCCAAAAGCGATCTACCTGGGGATGGGCCATCTTTGGCTTTGCGTTGGGTTTATTTTTGGGCAGCTATTGGATTCTGCTAACCCCCGAAATCACGGAACCCTTCACGCTGGCCTATTTTGAACGTTTGCAACCCTGGATGTGGCTGCTCTCCATCCTATGTGCCCAAACTTTGGTGGTTCTGCCGTTATTACGTTACAACTTCAACCTGCATACCCTCCGACCCCAAAGCAAAATCCTTTATCAGATCGCCAGCTTGCTAGCCGGGTTTCTGGTTATCTGGCTGCTGATCTCCCTCACCGGTTTGGGGGTCACCGCCTCAGACGCAGGCGCAGGCTGGTACTATCTCGGCTCCCCGGTGATGGAAAATCAGGCGTTGTTGGCCTGGGGCCTGGGGATGTTTTATCTGCTGCTGGCACTCTGGGGTGATTCTCATCCCGCATTTTTGGCTGGGGCGCGTAAATCCAAAATTCTGCGAACCGATCTGATCCTCAGCCTCCTGATCTGGGCGGCGGCCTTCATCACCTGGAATAACCTGCCCCTGGTTGCCAACTGGTTTGTTGCCCCACCCCGCGCGCCCAACTACGCTTTTTACCCCAACTCCGATGCCTACCTGTACGATACCACCGGCCAAACCCTGCTCACCGGTGAAGGCCTAAAAACGCAAAACACGCCGTTCGCTATTCGCCCAATGTATACCTTCTTCCTGGGGGTGCTGCATGCCCTCGGCGGTGTGGATTACGAAGCGATCATCTGGATGCAGGTAGCGCTGCTGGCCCTCATCCCGGTGCTACTGTATGCCCTCACGGCCCAGATTCACAGCCGAGTAGCGGGGGTCATCGCTGCGGCGCTTATCATCTTGCGGGAAAGCAACGCGATTATCCTGGGCAAAGCGATCACCACCTCTCACGCCAAATTGCTGATGTCGGACCTGCCAACCACCCTGGGCGCAATGCTCTTCATTTTTTTGATGGTGCGCTGGTTGCAAAAACCGGATCAACGGCAGACCCTCACCCTGATTGCAGGCGGCGTGACGGGCGCTTTCATGCTCATCCGCCCGGAATTTGGGGTGCTCCTGCCCTTTGTGGGATTCGCCGCGCTCTTGCAACTCATCCGTCAGCCCAAAACCTGGTTCAAGGGCATGCTGCTGCTGGCGATTGGCACGCTCCTGATGTTGATCCCCTGGGTATGGCGTAATTACCAGATCACTGGCACCATCTTCCTGGATTCGCCCACCTATCGCGCCGATCTTTTTGCCCTGCGTTACAGTGAATACGAAACCGAAAGCGCGCCCACTGCCTTACCCGCGCAAGAGAGTTCCCCAACAAGCGCACCGGAGCCGCCCCAAATCACGGCGACACCCACGATTTCCATGCAACCGGGCGAAAGCAGTGAAGCATTCGCAGAGCGCATGGCACAAGAGGCCGCCGATTTCGCAAAAAGCAATCCGAGGGCGGTGGCCTATTTCATCGCGAACCACTTCTTCAACAGCCAGATTCAAACGGTGCTCTATCTGCCCGGAACCTGGCGGCTGCCCGACAGTATCATTGGATTTTTGGGGCATAAAGAGCTTGCAAAATTCTGGGCTGACTGCTGCTCCGCCAACAGCTATATCCGACGGCTGCCCTTCTGGTTCAAATGGGATGGCACTATGCCACGGCAAGCGTGGTTATTTGTGGCCGCAAACCTGTTGCTCATTTCGGTAGGGCTGGCCAGTGCCTGGCGGCGGCAACGTTTTGCGGCTTTACTGCCACTGGCGGCCAGCCTGGGTTACACGTTGATCAACGCGGTCGTGCGCAACTCCGGGGGGCGGTATATTTTGGCAGTCGATTGGGTTGGGATGTTTTATTACGCCATTGGATTGGGACAACTCACCCTTTGGGGATTGGCCTACTTCCGAGGGGGTGAATTGCCCACAGGGATTTCTGCCACCCCCAAAGCGGAGGAATGGACTCCGCTCCAGGGTGAGCAACCACCCCTCTGGTCTGCTGCCAATCTGAAGGTGGCCACGGCCATCCTGCTTTTAGGGTGTCTGCTGCCCCTGAGTGAAAAAATCATCCCCGCGCGTTATCCGGCTGAACTGCTTGCTGCCCGCTACGCAGCCCTCCTGCAAACTGCCGATCTTTCAGCCGCCGAAAAGAGCATGCTCGCCAATTGGGAGGCGTCCGGCGGGCAGATCGTTCAGGGACGGGCGCTCTACCCGCGTTTTCACGCTGCCGGGGAAGGCGAAGCAGGCATCCGCCGCACACCATTTTCGCCATTGCCCTTCGCCCGCACCGATTTTTACCTGGTAGGGCCGTTCAATCACGGCATTGTGCTGCCTCAAACGGAGTCGCCAGAAACCTTTCCCAATGGAGCTGATGTGGTCGTTTGGGGTTGCAATGGCATGGATTATTTCGAGGCGTTAGCCGTGGTGATCTATGATTCTAACGGAGAGCCGCTCGATCTATTGCTGCGCCAACCCTTCCCCGAAAGTGGCGGGTGCCCCATCAGTGTGCCTTAAACGAAGGAACCGAGTTTTTTGTGCAGCATCCCTTTGGAATGTTTCGCAAAAAACTCGGTTCCTGAGGTGTACGAAAAGGGTAGGCTACGTTTTTGAGGTGTGCGCGGCAGCGGTGATAAAGCCAAGCACAATCCACATATTGGGCAATGAAAAAGAATCGAACGAAAAACTGATTGCGCTAAAAACGACCAATACCAAAATACCGGCGCGGCCCCAAAATTGATCTTCGCTTTCGGGGGAAAGTATCAGATAGAGCGTGGAACCCAAGATTGCCAACAAGAAAGCCAGAAAGGTTGCCGTTCCAAGCAGGCCTGTCTCGGCCAGCAGCCGCGGGAAGAAACTTTTGACTGATGTGATCTGGCTGCGGCCAGCTTCGGGGGTCAGGAGTGCCAGCAATTCTGGGGTGGGATAGAGCGGCTGATCGGAGAGATATTCATCAAAATAGAAGGTGTAATTCCCCAAACCCACGCCCAAAATGGGATGATCGGCATAAATTTGGTAGGCCGTGCCCCAATAGGCGAAGCGTTGATCGAAGGCAATATATTGCAGATAATTGCCGGTGCTTTCTTCATCAGACCAGTAATTCCACAAACGCGAGAAATAGTTGTTTTGGGAACCAGCTATAAACACGATCCCAGCGAGCACAACCAGCGCTAAACCAGCCTGCAATAAACGCTGGCCGACAATTTTCAAACCCGGGACATCCGTAGAACGGCGCGGGCGAATCAAGAAAATCAAAGATATAGGCACCGCCAATAAAATCAGGCCGGCGCGTGAATAGGTAAAAAGCAACACGCCTGTAGCCCAAACGAGCAGCAACATCTCCACAGTCAGTTTGCGCCAACGCCAGCGAAAAGCCGAGTATCCCGAAAAGACGGCCGTAAACAACCAGGGCATCAGCAAAAAAGAGATCTGCTCAGCAAACCAGTTCGGCTCGTAGGTCATGCCCGAGATGCGCGTGGGGAAGAGCTTGCGGATAGAAACCAAACTTTGAAGCTGTTTGAATATATTGAAATAGACAGAATTGAAGTGAACAACATACAGCGCTTGGAGCGATCCCCAGGCAAGGGCCATAGCAAAACCTGCGTACAACCAGCGCAACGAAAAACGCAGATCATCCCGGTTTTGGGGGATCAGGGTGACCGCGAGGTAAAAAGCGCCGCCCAAGAAGAGCGAAATCAGGGTGCGGATAGCTCGATCGGGCACGCTGACGCCTAAAACGGGATCAATGTCACGCAGCAAGGAGAAGGCCGTGCTTCCCAGTGCTACAACCACAAATG
>DOTA01000071.1 GCA_003513015.1 Chloroflexota bacterium | reverse complement strand
CACACGCCGCAGATGCGGTTGGTGATGCGGGGCATCTCTTCGGCGGGGCGTCCCACGGAAAATTGTTCGAAGCCGCGCAGTTCCGGAATTTGGAGATAAGCGTTTTCGACATCGCCCTCGTCATTGAGGAAGATTTCGATTTTGCCGTGGCCTTCGAGGCGAGTGATGGGATCAATGGTAATTTTCTTCATGGGCTTATTCTCCTTTACCGTTAACTTTCGCCCGTTCGAGTAGCGAGTGCGCCATGCTGAAGCGGTAGAACGTTCCGGCGGGGTCAACAATCGTGTCAACCACGGCTTCAATCTGGCGCTCGATTTCGTGCTCATCCATGCCCGCTTCGCCCGCGCCAATCACGGAAGCGATGGCGGAGAGCATCTTGCCGCCCTGATCCTCCACACCGGGCAGCGGGCCATAGCAGCCGCGGCAGCCCATACCCACTTGCGGGCAGAGCGCGCCGCAGCCACCCACGGTGGCCGGGCCATTGCAGACGATGCCCTGCTCCAGCAGGCAAACGCCGGGTTCGGGAACGATCTCGTAAGGTCGGAAGAACTTTGTGATGGTCTTCTCAGATTTTTCTAATGGGCATTCTTCGCAAACGGCCACGCCGCTATGCCCAACCAGAGAACCCTTCGGGGGTAATGGTTTGCCCTCCAAAAGGGCGCCCACAATCACCTGGAGCACGGCCCAAATCTGCGGGGGTTCGGGGGGACATCCGGGCAGGTAGTAATCCACATCGATAACCTGATCCAGCGATTTGACGGTGTTCCAGAAAGTGGGGAGAGTCAATTCTCCCTCAGTAACTTGCACGCTCTCGGTGGGCAGCACCTTGTTGGGGTTGTCGATGGAGGGGTTATCGAAGTAGACGGTGTTGAAGGTGGCCTCTTTGGAGGTCAGGTTCGAGAGGGCCGGGATGCAGCCTTCGTAAGCGCACGAGCCGTAGGCCACCATAAATTTGGATTTCTGGCGCAGCAGGTGGGCCATATGCTCGCCTTCGGAGTTGCGCACCGCACCGTTCCACAAGCAAACGTCGATATAGCCATCGGGGTAACTTTCCACGTGATGCACCTTGAAGTCGGCGATGCACGGGAAGAAGGCTACATCGAAGACTTCATCGACGGTCAGGATGTGCTCGTGGATATTCAGTACGGAGATTTCGCAACCACCGCAGGAGGCTGACCAGTACATTGCAAGTTTCGGTTTATCAGACATTTTATACCTCCTCGGCTACGGGCTCAGCTTTGACAACAGGGTGTCCATTGCCGCCCAGAACGGTTTTGTTCCAATTCAGCGGGCCTAAAGCACGCACTTCTGCGGTCATCTTGTCCACTTTTTCGGCCAGGATAATGCCTTCGGAAGCGGAAGCCCACACAAGCTGGACGCGCTCTTCCTCAACACCTAATTGGCGCAGCATTTTCTTCAGCAAAACGAAACGGCGCAGGGCTTTGATATTCCCGCTGACGTAATGGCACTCGCCCGGATGGCAGCCAGCGATCATTACGCCATCGGCGCCATTGCGTAAGGCTTTGAGCACAAACTGCGGATCAACCCGCCCGCTGCACATCACCCGGATGGGGCGCATGTTGGGGGCGTATTTGAGGCGCGCAGTTCCCGCCAGATCGGCGGCACGGTAAGAGCACCAGTTGCACAGGAAGCCAACAATTACAGGTTCAAAGTTTTCACTCATTTTTTCATTCCTCCTATGCAAGAACTTTTTCAGGTCGAACATCCCACAGGATGCCCTCGATTTCCGAGAAAACCTGATCGTTGGTGAAGTGAGCGCCAGTGATGATGCCACTCGGGCAGGCGGCCACACAGGTGCCGCAGCCCTGGCAGAGGGCGGTAATCACTTCGGAAACGTGACGGTCTTCGTGGAAGACGATGGCGTTGTAGGGGCACATGTTGTTGCAGATACGGCAGCCGGAGCATTTATCCTGATCGATGTTGGCCCGCACGGGTTCCATCATCACGGTGCCCCGGTTGATCAGCCCTGCCACACGTGCGGCTGCGGCTGCGCCTTGGACTACACTTTCAGGAACATCTTTGGGTCCCTGGCAAGCTCCGGCGATGTAGATACCCTCAGTCATGGTGGCAACCGGATCGAGTTTGGGGTGGCGCTCGGTGAAGAAGCCATCGAAGTCACAACCCATCTTGAAGAGTTGCGAGACTTCTTTCGAGTCAGGCTTGGCTTCCATCGCTGGGCTGAGGATCACCATATCTACGGGAACGCGGCGCTGCCGGCCGATCAGGGTATCTTCCACTTGAACGACGAGTTTGCCTTCTTCCGCTGGAATTCGGGGTGCATCCGTGATTTCGGCGACTTTGCCGCGGATGAAGTTGGTTCCCTCTTCCAGCAGGCGATGATAAAACTCTTCGTAGCCTTTGCCCGGCGTGCGCATATCGATGTAGCAGTTGTAAACTTCCGCATCGGGAATGCGTTCGTGCACCAGATGGGCGAACTTCAACGAATACATACAGCAAATCTTCGAGCAGTATTTGTGATAATTTTCGTCTCGCGAACCAACGCAATGCACGATCGCCACGCTGGCAGGCGGGGTTTTACCATCCCGCAACACAATCTTGCCATCGGTGGGGCCGGAGGCATTGACCATGCGCTCGAATTCCAGGCTGGTGAACACGTTTTTGAGGCGTCCGTACCCATATTGAGGGATGCGCTTCACATCGAACAAATCATAACCCGTTGCCAGGATGATATTGCCGACTTGCAGCTTGAGAATTTCATCTTTTTGCGTAAAATCAATCGAATTCGGTTCGGTGGGGCAGAAGAGTTCGCAGGCTTTGCACTTGCCACGCAGGAAGTAGATGCAGTTTTCTTTGTCGATGACTGGGTACTTGGGCACGGCCTGAGGGAAGGGGCGGTAAATCACTTTGCGAGTGCCCATGCCCACCTCGAAAACTTCATCCAGCACTTTAGCGGGGCATTTTTCGATGCAGATGCCGCAGCCGGTGCAGACTTCCTCGTTGACGTAGCGGGCTTTCTTGCGAACGGTGGCGGTGAAATTGCCCAGGTAGCCATCCAACTCTTCGACTTCGCTCCAGGTTAGCAGGGTGATGTTGGCATGCTGGCCCACATCAACCATCTTGGGGGTCAGGATACAGGCTGAGCAGTCGAGCGTGGGGAAGGTTTTGTCCAATTGGGCCATGTGCCCACCGATGGAGGGTTCCCGTTCTACCAGATAAACGTGATTACCGGCATCGGCCAGTTCCAGCGCGGCGGTGATCCCGGCGATCCCGCCACCCACAATCAGGGTGTTGGGGTTGATTTCTACGGGGATGGGTTCCAAGGGTTGGTGATGCACCACGCGCGCGATGGCCGCATTGGTCAGAGATTTGGCCTTTTGGGTAGCGGCCACTTTGTCATCGGTGATCCACGAGTCATGCTCGCGAATGTTCGCCATCTCGAACAGGAAGGGGTTCAATCCGGCACGTTCACAGGCGCCTCGGAAGGTTTTTTCATGCATGTGAGGGGAGCAAGATGCCACCACAACCCGGGTCAGGCCTTTTTCTTTGATATCCTGTTCGATCAATTCCTGTCCCAGGCTGGAGCACATGAATTTGTATTCACGTGCCACTTCCACATTGGGCTGTTCTCCGGCCCAGGTGGCAACATCGACCACATCAACAACTTTGGCGATGTTTGTGCCACAGTGGCATACATAGACTCCAACTTTTTCTTCATTCATAGGTCTTTCTCCTAATTTGGTTTGGTTGATGGACGAATTCAAGACCTTTGCAAACGAGTTTCAACTGATATTGGATCATTTGCCCTCCTTTACCATCACTTGGGAGAAGATCGGCGCGGCGGATACCAATTCTGATCCGATGCCAAGCTGTTTGCGAGGCAGCCCCAAGGCTAACCCCATGATTTGGGTGAAGTAGAGAACCGGCATTTTGAAATCCGTACCAAACTCTTCGTTGACCGCGGTCTGGTAACATTCGAGATTGACCTGGCACAAGGGGCAGGCCGTCGCAATCACATCCGCTCCGCTGTTGAGCGCGTTATTGAGCAAAACTCTAACCATTTCGAGGGCCGCTTGACGATTTGTCATAATCAACGAAGCGCCACAACAACGCAGTCGTTCAGCAAAATCGACGGGTTCGGCCCCCATGGCATCAATGATCTCCTCGAAAAATTGGGGATTTTCAAATTCCTCGCCATTCTTGCGGGGTCGGACGATCTGGCAGCCGTAATAGGGAGCCACTTTCAATCCATTTAATGGATTGGTGACCTTTGCCTTGATCTCTTCCGGCCCGATTTCTTTGGCGAAAATATCGATGATGTGATACACCTCAATGCTTCCGTGGAACTGGAGATCATCTTGCTCCAGAGCATAGTTGATATGCTCCCAGAGATCAGGGTCTTCTTTGATGTATTTGTTCGTGAAATAGGCATTCTTGTAGCAGGCGCTGCACGGAGCGACGAAATCAAGCCCTTCTTTCTCGGCCAGGGCTAAATTTCTGGCAACCAGCGTATTCGCCAACAATTCATCAATATAAGAATAAGTGGTGGCACCGCAGCAGTTCCAATCCTCTAATTCTTGAAGCTCAACCCCAAATTTTTTGGTGGTCTCCACGGATGAGCGGTAGTAACTGGCGGCCATCTTTTCTAGTGAGCAACCGGGGAATAAGGCGTACTTTTTCATGATTCCCCTCCAATTGGAATAATCCTGCGGATCATCTCTTGGAAGTTTTTAATGTGTTTGATCCGAGTTGGCAGCACGGGGATTCTGCCCTTCAGCATCATTTTTGTGGCATTAAAAGCTTCTTGTACAAACTCTTTTGGTTCCATGCTAAACATGTAGGTTGGGGCCAAGATGGGTTCGTATGAGCGTCCGCTGCGAGCGATGATTTTAACAAAGGCCTCAGAGAATGCTGGCCCCACCAAATCTTCACTGTAGCTTTTATTCCAGATGGAATAGCGTTTTACGGCATACATCACACCCGCAATGTCAATCTGGCTGGGGCATCTCACCGTGCAGTGATAACAGGAAGCGCAGAACCAATAGGTATTGCTGGCAAGCACCTCCTCTTTGAGATTAGCATTGATCATGCCAATCAAACGCCGAGGGGTTTGATCCATATACTCGGCTACCGGGCAGGTCCCGGCACAAGTCCCGCATTGAATGCAAGATTTGGTTGGATTTCCGTGTGATTTATACATCAGGTTGGAAATCTCATGGCTGAAAGTAGGTTTGGCGGACATAGGCTTATCCTATTCCTTTTGTGCTTTCTTCTCTTTGGCCTCTTGAAGCAAAGCGGCGACTTTCTCTAAAAGCAACTTTGGATCAACGGGTTTTTCGAGCAATTCGTCGGTCGGTAAAAACCGGGGGTGTACGGCTTGCCCTGGGAAGAGAAAAGCCATTTGCTCGCGGATCCCCGTAATGATCAGCACTGGAATCTCTCGCAAATTGGGGTCTTTGTTAATCTTCCGGGCAACCATAACCCCCTCTGCGCCTCGCCCCATCATAATATCGAGCAGCAGCAGATCATAAGATTTGGACTCCAAGGCTTTAAATCCATCTTGGGGGTTATAGGCCACATCGACCTCGTAATTTGCTTTTTCGAGGATCGACCTGATCCCATCTACATAGTCGGGATCGTCATCAATGATGAGTAACCGCGTTTGGGTCATAGGAACCTCCTTTTCCTTAAACTATAGGTTCGTTCGATTTATCGGTCGGTGGTTTCAAAATGGGTAGGTAGATCACAAATGTGCTGCCTTTACCCAATTCACTTTCAACAGAAATTGTCCCGTTATGGGCTTCAATAATCCGCCGGGTTATCGCTAACCCGACTCCGCTCCTCCTTTCGCCTTCGGTTTTTGATTTGCCGACATAAAAATCTACAAATAAATTTGGTATATCTTCTGGGGCAATGCCAACGCCATTATCTTTGATGATGATGTTGATCTGACCGGCCTGTTCTTGGGTTTCAATAAAGACAGACCCTCCGATGCGCGAATATTTGACAGCATTGCCGGCAATATTCACAACCGCCTCTACCAGAGTGCCTTCATCACCGTTGATGAGGCTTAGATTTTCTGGGATGGAGGTTGTGATTTCAATATCTTTGCGGATGGCGTGAGGCTGCACGCTCTCCACCGCTTTGGTGATGACTGCTGGAATTGAGGTGGGTTCAAAATGCTCCCGAATGCTCGATACATCCACAGAGATGGCCCGTAACCAGGTGTTAATGAGCTTCACCAAGTCGGCGATGCGAGATTGCAGCCGTTCAAGCTTGGTTTTCTGTTCAATGGTCAGTTTATCGGCTAAGTCGTCGGCCAAAACATACAAATTTTGCTGCACAGCGCCCAAAGGCGATTTGAGTTCGTGGGAAACGATGGCGGCAAAGTGCTCGCGCAGCATTTCTTTTTCGCGCCGCAAGGCAATGGTTTCTAAGATCAGTTCTCTGCGTTCCAGGCCGCGTCGTGTGATCACGCGCAGTTCCTCGGGCGTAAAAGGTTTCGGAAGAAAATCGTAGGCCCCGCGTTTCATCGCTTCGATGGCTGAATCGACCGTGGCAAAGCCGGTAATTACCACGGTTACAATCGAAGTGTCGATTTCTTGGATGCCATTCAAGACTTCATAACCTGAAATCCCTGGCATTTTGAGATCGACAAAAACCAGATCCGGCGAAATTTCTTTGATCAACTCCAAGCCCATATTTCCATTTCGGGCGGTAGTGAGTTCATAATTACCCTTCGCCAAAATTTGGATGCAGGAATCCAGCACAATTTCCTCATCATCAATAATGAGAATTTTAGCTTTGTGGTTCATCTTCCGTTCCATTTTGCTGTACTTTGAGCGGTAATCGAATTGTGAAGGAAGTTCCTTTTCCCAATTCGCTAATTACTGAAATACTGCCCCGATGGGCTTTTATGATTCCATAGCTGATAGCCAGCCCTAAACCTGTGCCGTGGCCGACATCCTTCGTAGTAAAAAATGGATCGAAAATCTTATCCAGGTTTTCCTCTGGAATGCCACTTCCATCGTCAGCCACCCGAATGCAAATATACTTCCCCGGTTCTGCTGCCAAATCTTGGTAAGCAGAGGCAAGGTCTCCATCTAAATCAACCTCAGCTGTCGAAATCGATATTCTACCGCCGTTAGGCATAGCATCTCGAGCATTGAGGCAGAGATTGAGTATTGCCTGCTGCACCTGGGTAGCGTTTGCCGCTATAGGAGGTATGTGGGGGTTTAAATCAAGCTCCAGCACCACATCTTTACCGACTGAACTTTCGAGCAATCGGGCAGTCTCCCGAATAACGCGATTGGGATAAACGACCTGCAGGTCCTCAGGTTGGGTTCCGCGGCTGAATGCTAGCAGTTGTCTCACCAGATCGGCAGCCCTTAAGCTGGAACTTTCGATAATCTCAACAAAGCGCTGGGTTTCCGGCTCTTCTTGGAGTCGGTGTTTCAACAGGCTGGCGTAACCTAGAACTCCAGTGAGGATGTTATTGAAATCGTGGGCGATGCCTCCTGCCATGGTGCCGATGCTTTCCATCTTCTGTTGATGTAAAAGTTTGGTTTCCATCCGCTTCTTATCAGTGATGTCAGTCACCATGGCAAAGCTGCCCTTATAGCGATCCCCCTCAATAACGGGAACACTACTTATAATTGCTGAGACAAGCTTACCGTCATTACAGAGCATCTCGATCTCTTCCTGAGCCACCAAACCTCTCATGTTTTGCACAAGAAGATTCAAGAGTACCCT
>DOTA01000268.1 GCA_003513015.1 Chloroflexota bacterium | reverse complement strand
CCGAAGCCCCCAAGGAAGAACCCGCCGCGGTAGAGCCTACCGTAGCTCCCACAGAAGCCCCCGTAGTTGTGGAACCCACTGCTGAACCCACTGCTGAACCCACCGCAGAACCGACCGCAGAACCGACCGCTGAGCCTTGCGCTCCCGCGACCGATGGCCCTCTGGCCGGTGTTGATCCCCGCGGCCAAACCGTCGTTTGGTGGCACAACCACTCTGGTTCCCGCGAAGAAAAAATGTTGCCCTTGCTTGAGCAATTTAATGCCACCAACGAATGTGGCATCGTTCTTGAGCCTCAGAACCAGGGTGGCTACAATGACATCCGCGACAAAGTCAATGCCAGCATTGCCGCTGGTGAATTGCCCGCCGCGCTCGTGGTTGGCTACCAGAACGATCAGGCTTTCTACCAGTTGAATAATGCCCTGGTTGAACTCACCCCCTACATTGACGATGCGACCTGGGGTCTGGGCGATGAAAAAGCTGATTTCTTCCCCGCCTACCTCGAGCAGAGCGTGCACGCCGCCTATGACAACCAGCAACTGGGCTTCCCCCCCAACCGCTCGATGGAAGGGTTGTTCTACAACAGCACCTGGCTGAAGGAACTAGGTTTCGACGGCAATCCCCCCGCAACCCCTGAGCAATTCAAAGAAATGGCTTGTGCTGCCGCCGCCGCCAACGGCGATGGCACTGGTGGCTTCATTCTGCGTGACGATGCTTCGGCTGTCGCCGCCTGGACCTTTGCCTTCGGTGGCGATGTCCTCGACGAAGCCAAGACCGGCTATGTTTACAATGGCCAGGCCACCATCGACGCCCTGACTTTCCTCAAGGGCATGTACGACGAAGGTTGTGCTTACTTCTTCACCGAAGGCTATCCCAATCCTGAGTTTGCTGCCCGTCGGGCGGTCTTCACCATGGGCTCCAGCTCCGGTATCCCCTTCTATGCTGGTGATGTCGCCACTGTTGCCGGCGAAAAAGGCACCGCCCCCGATGATTGGGGTTTCGCCGCTGTACCGCACACTACTGCCGAACCGGTTCAAAATGTTTACGGTGGTGATGTGATGGTTACTGTAACCACCCCCGAACAGCAACTGGCTGCCTGGATCTTCATCAAATGGTTCACCTCCCCCGAAATTCAGGCTCAGTGGGATATTATCAGCGGTTACTTCCCCACCCGCGCTGGCACCGAAGAATTCTTGGCTGATTACAATGTTGAGAATCCCCAGTGGGGCGCTGCGCTGGCCCTGTTGCCCTACGGTTACTATGAACCCCAGTTGATCTCCTACCAGGGCGTGCGCGACGCCGCCCAGCAGGCTTTCAACGAAATCATGCAGGGTGCTGATGTTCAGGCCACCCTCGATGCGCTGACCGTCACCGCCAATGAGCTTCAGGCGGAATTGAGCGATCAGTAAATCGTTTTATTAGTCCTATAAAATTTAGGCCCCCCTCGTGGGGGCCTATTTCAATTCTTGCAGGATCATCGAACCTTATTGAACGTGTACCAAGTGGGAAATAATGTGAGACCGAAGATTATTTTTGCCCTTATTTTTATACTCTGCCTTTTGATCATGCCGGCCTGCGGAACTTCGCAGCCTGGAGATGTTTCCGCAACCCCGATCTTTTCCCCACCTTCAAGTGAAATACCACCCACGGAACCGCAGGCCACCCCCACCTCCCGCCCTCCTTTAGCGGATGATTTTTACGCTGCTGAAAACCCTGCGGGGCAAGTCATCACCTTTTGGCATCCATACACCGGCGCATCGGAAGCAATTTTACAAGAAATCATCGCTGATTTCAACGCCTCCAATCAGTGGGGCATCACGGTTTCGGCCCAAAATCAGGGCAGCTATCAAGATATTTACGATAAGATGTTGGTCTTCATGAACACCGCTGAGGCCCCGAACCTGTTGATGGCTTTCCCCAATCAGGCTGCCACCTATCAACTCAGTGCTGCCCTGGTTGATTTGGACGAGCTGATCTATAGCCCGGCCTGGGGGCTGACGCAGCCTGAGATCGACGACTTTTTTCCTGGATATTTTCAGTTGGGTCTTGTGCCCACCTTTGAATCTCAACGTTTGGGGATTCCGTTAAGTGGCGCGGCCCAGGTACTCTACTACAACCAAAATTGGTTCCAGGAATTAGGGTTCGCTGCGCCCCCTACCTCCCCCGATGAATTCCGCCAGATGGCCTGCGCCGCCGCGGCTCAGCCTTTTAGCGGCGCCACTGCCGAAGGCCGCACCGGCTACCTCCTCAAAGTGGACGCGGTCAACCTCACCAACTGGATTTTTGCTTTTAACGGCCTCGTTTTTGATAACACCGCGGTGCAATACAACTACGCCAACCCCGCCGCGCAGGAGGCGGCCCGTTTCATCCAATCGCTGGTCGATCAGGGCTGTCTCACCCTGGCCACTGATGAGCACGCCGACCGCCGCGCCTTTGCCCAGGGCACGGCCCTTTTCGCGGTCGATAGCAGTAACGATTTTGCTCGCTATCAATCCGAAGTGGACGCGAACGCTCAATTTCAATGGTCAGCATCACCTCTGCCCTCACCGGTCACTTCCAAGTTGAACTTGAGCGGCCCTGGCGTTTCGATTGCCCGCACCACGCCCGCACAGCATCTGGCTTCCTGGCTTTTCCTCCAATATTTTCTCGACCCCGCCGTGCAAGCCCGCTGGACGCAGACCACGGGAGGTTTCCCGGTACGTGCCAGTGCAGCCGCCGGGCTGGCGGATTATCTCTCTGCTCACCCGGCCTACGCGGCCGCCTTCTCCGCTTTGGGTAACGGAGCCGCCGAACCCGCCGCGCCCGGCTATGATCAGGTGCGGGCGATGGCCGCCGAATCTTTCTACGCCATCACTCTGGGGGCGGATGTTGCCAGCACATTAACGACCCTCACCGCCGATGCCAACGCCAACCTCGCCGCACAGATGGCCGCCACCCCCAAATCCTCCGATCCCTGGGTGGAGGTGGATCCCTCCGGGCAGACGATCACCTTCTGGCACCAGCAGGCCCCCGCGCGCCACGCGGCGCTGGATGAAATCATCGATCGCTTCAACATTACCAATGAGTGGGGCATCACCGTGATCCCCGCAAATCAGGGCAATGCCGCCGAACTCTTCNNTTCGAGAAAACTTCGGCCAGTTTCGCCAACGGTTCGCCCCCCGGTTTGGTCGAAGCCTATCAAGATCAGGCCGCGGCGTATTATTTGGCGGGGGATATCTCCGATCTCGCCAGTCTGGTCAACAGCATCAAGTGGGGCCTCGGCCCGCAAGAGCAAGCCGATTTCTTCGCGGGTGTTTACACCCAGGATCGCTTTCCCAATTTGGGCAACGCTCGCCTGGGTTTTCCGTTGCAACGCGCCCTGACCGTGCTCTACTACAACGCCGCTTGGCTGGCGGAACTCAAAACCGCGGGGCTCATCGATTTTGACGGCCCGCCCGCTATTCNNAGGCTCAATATAGCTTCGATCACCCCGCCGCCGCGGAATCACAGGGTTTCTTGCAAGACCTCGTGGAGCATGGCTGTGCCCGTGAAACCCGCCAACCCTATCAAGAGCAGGATGATTTTGCCCAGGGTGTGACCCTCTTCGCCACTGGCTCCAGCGCGGGCCTGCCTTTCTATCAGCGCGCTGTTGCAGACAGTGCGGATTTCGATTGGCTGATCGCTGCCTTGCCGCTTAGCACCCCTGACCCGGTGATGCTCCTCTCTGGCACTAGTTTCAGCCTGCCTGCGGGCGCGCCTGAAACCCAATTGGCCGCCTGGCTCTTCATCAAATACTTTACCAGCCCCGAAATCCAGGCCCAATGGGCGCAAACCTCCGGTTATTTTCCGGTGCGGGCGGGCGCGGCCCCCTACCTCACCGATCACCTCGCGGCCAACTCCGCCTACGCCGCCGCCTGGGATTTGCTGCCCTTTGGGGTCGCCGAACCCTCCACCCCCGGCTATGATGATGTTCGCAAGATGGTCGCGGAAGCCTTCGGCGCGATCCTTGCTGGCGAGCGCCCCGCGCCCATCCTCAACCAACTCAACCAGGATGCCAACTTCAACCTCGCCGAACAACTGGCGCGCTGATTTGACTTCAAGGAAAACCCTATGCCCGATTTGACTTCTCAATTACTGCCCCGCCTGGAAAATCATCAACTAGATAGATGTAAACTGCCCGCTGGATTTATCGCTCCCAAATATGGGGATCAATCCATTTTGAATATTCCCGCTTCCATTTGTCACTGGATGAACATCCCTGAAATTGGAGAGGGCGCGCTGACNNATCAGCCCCAGCACCACCTCTGCCGCCCTCACCACTTTGTGGACCGGGCGCAGTCCAGCCTCGCATGGCATTCTGGGCTACGAAGTCTGGCTCAAAGAATACAGCATGGTGGCGAACATGATTTTGCACGCCCCCATGACTTTTCGCGGCGAGTCCGGGACTCTCTCCAAGGCCGGGTTCAAACCTCAGGAATTTCTCACCCTCCCCACTTTCGGGCCTCACCTCCGGGCAAACGGGATTACGCCCTACGCTTTCCAACATCACAGCATTGCTCACTCTGGGCTATCGCAAATGTTCCAGCGCGAAATCGAAATCCATGGTTTTATCTCTGCTGCCGATCTATGGGTCAGCCTGCGCCAGATGATTGAAAGCAAGCCCGCTGAGCGCCAGTATATCTGGACGTATTGGAGCGGCGTTGATACGCTTTCGCATTTATATGGCCCAGATGACGAGCGCGCCGTGGCCGAATTTGCCCACTTCAGCGCCGCTTTTGAACGGTTTTTCCTGAAACAACTCTCCCCCGCAGCCCGAAAAGACACCCTGGTGCTGCTGACTGCCGATCATGGGCAAATCCGCACGCCCCTGGTGGGGAATAATTCCCTGAAGAATCACCCCGTACTCAGCCAGCATTTGGTTATTAACCCTACCAGTGAAAACCGCATGACCTATTTGTACCTGCGCCCCGGCAGCGAACCGGCCGTGCGGGATTATTTGCAGGTGCATTGGCCGAAGGGTTGCACGATCTTTACCCGAGAGGATGCCTTAGCCGCCGGGCTGTTTGGCCCCGGAGAGCAGCATCCTGGCTTGCGCGACCGCCTCGGTGATTTGATTGTTTTCTGGCATGAAGATGCCTATCTCTGGTGGGCTGCCGATAAAGATGATTTTATGCTGGGGCGGCACGGCGGCCTGCACTGGCAAGAGATGCTCGTGCCTCTGTTGGGTGCGCGGCTAGGTTAAAAAATCAAAAGGGCTGGCAACTTTGCCAGCCCTTTTTTTGAAATTAATGGTCTATTTTGCCCACCCAATGCACTTCAATCCCCGCCTGCCCCAGGCGCTCAAAAAGCTCCCCGGTATGCTGCTGCACGTGACGGAGATTGTAGATGTGCTTTTCCAACGTGCTGAAAGGTAGCCAAGAGAAACCGGACTCGGCCTCCAAATCGCAGGCCGCGATCTTCTCTTTGACCTGTTCCCGGCAAAAATCCAGATATTCAAGCACTTCGATTTTTGTGTAAGGTTTTACTGCGTTGAAATCATCTGATGGCTTCAGGGAAGTTACTTCGGCGCGGTGCTTCTCCCAGGGGATGAAATCACTCTCGCTGGGGTGTAGGTAAAAATGAGCGTAAAACAGGCTGTGATAAGCCGTATGCCAGAACTTGTTTTGGGGTTCCGGATCAGCCCAAATGCCTTCCGGGCACTGTTCGATGGCGTTTTTGAGCATTTCCAGTGCCGCTAAAAATTGAGATTGGATGATTGCTTTGGTATCCATACGAAAATCCTTTCTTTGGCAGGCTAAACCAGGATGGGCTGAAAATCGGCGATGATTTTGCGCAGGGCGCTTTCTTGGGTTTCAATGCTTTCCGTCAGTTTGAATTGCACAATCGCTCGATGCAAAGAGTGTTCGGGGTGCCGTACCTTGAAATACACGTTGCCCGCCAGATAATCTTGGAAGAAGCGCACCCCTAGTTCAAAGGTCAGCAGGCGGATGGCATCGAACATAAAGTCATAATCTCGCTCGGTCAGGAAACAGTTAGCCTCGGAGAGATACCCCTCCAAAATGGCGCGCGCCAGATTGGTTTCGAAGCGCACGTTATCAAAATCGAGGGTATCTTCGCCCAGCGGATTGCAGCTTGAGCGCAGGCAATCGCCGATNNACTTCATCATATTGGCGCAAATAATAGGGCACGATGTGGAATCCCACCAGGGTGTCGTGCATCTGTGCGGTATCCAGGTCACTCACCAAACTGTGGAACTTCCCCAAGGCATAGCCCACCTCACGGGCATGATTAGCGCTTTGCACGGTATCGTAGGAGCGCGAATGGTTGACGAAGGTGATCGCTCGCCAAAAAAGACCGTTTTCATCAATCACATAATCTGCGCCCGTTTCGGTGGGGCGAATGTGCGGCACATCCCAACGGCGGCTTCCATTGCTTTTGCCCGCCATTTTTTGATCCACATGATCAGCGTACAACCGCAAATTTTCGATAATCAGCTTGGGGCGCGTAAAAACATGGGTGTTGATGCGCTGAAGAATGAATTGATCCTGACCATCAGGGTCAACCGTGACCAGATAGGTATCGTTGATATTGCCATTGCCGTGCTCGCTCAAATCGGCAATCCGGTGGTTCGCTGAAAACTGTTCCGCTACTTTCCAAATGGAATTCATGGATGCTCCAAGGTTATTTATCCGCTGAGAGCGCAAAGTTCG
>DOTA01000341.1 GCA_003513015.1 Chloroflexota bacterium | reverse complement strand
CGGGATCAAGGTCTTTAGCAAAATCCGAAAGATCGGCGATGAGTTGCCCAACTTCAGGGGTGATGCTCTTTTGGTGGATCAATTTTTGGAGGGTGGCAAGCTGGTTGCCGCGCGCTTCGGCACCGCCCGAGGGCATATTGACTTGCTGATCCCAGCCCAACAGGGCCGAGGCGGCGCCCAAATCGGCGATTTCAGCCGAAATGATTTTCAGTTGGTTCAATTTTTCTTCCATCAGTGCTCCTTTAATACAGCGTACTGCGTTTTATGAGATTGTTTGCAACCAAAAGCTTACCACTTGCAACTCTTATACAATCTTCCAGCGCAAAGGTTCACCATTGAGGGCCTTCAAAACTTCCTCAGCGATGTCAAAGGAGGCGCGCTCCTGGGCTTCCTCGGTTTGGGCACCAATATGAGGCGCGGCAACCACATTGGGGTGCGCCACCAGAGCGGTTAATCCGGGGGGTTCGCTGACGAAAACATCCAACGCAGCCCCGGCCACCTGGCCGGATTCGAGGGCGTGGAGCAAGGCAGTCTCATCAATCACGCCGCCGCGCGCCGCACAGATGAGATACACACCGCGTTTCATGTGGCCGATAGATTGTCCGTTGATCAAATTGCGCGTCTCCGGAGTCAGAGGAATGTGCAGGGTGATGAAATCCGAGCGAGCGTAAAGTTCGTTCAAATCAACGGGGTCGGCGCCGCGCGCCTGAATTTTTTCCGCGTCCAAAAAGGGATCGTACCCTAAAATGTGCATCCCAAAAGCAGTGCAGCGTTGAGCCACGCCGCTGCCGATATTGCCCATGCCGATCACGCCCAGGGTTTTGCCATATAACTCACTGCCGACCAGTTTCTTCTTATCCCATATACCGGATTTCATGGTGGCATCCGCACGGGGAATATTGCGCACCAGCGAGAGCATTAGCGCCAGGGTGTGTTCGGCCACGGCGATGGTGGTGGCAGTGGGGGCGTTGACGACAGTCACGCCGTGGGATTGGGCCGCGGCCAAATCAATATTATCGACACCCACCCCGGCGCGGCCGACCACTTTCAGGTTAATCGCGGCCTCAAAAACCGCCGCATTTACCTTGGTGCGGCCGCGCACAATCAGTGCCTGGTAATCAGCCACGACTTCCAGTAATTCATCCGCGGAAATTCCGGTTTTATCATCTGCCTGCGCACTTTCAGCGAAAACTGCCTGGCCCTGCGCATCCAAACCGTCTGTGATCATAACTTTCCAATAGCTCATCATCTCTTCTCCCAAAATACAGATTTCAAAAAATTAAAGGCTATTTACACTTCATAGTGGCAGGGTCGGGATCCGTGGCCTCCGCCCAACGGCGGTCGAACTCTTGCAAATATAATTTGGCAATATCTTTGTTCGTGATTACCACCACATTTTCATCATTGCTACTGTCGGCATTTTCCGAGAAATTCAGCGAGCCGGTGATGACGATTTCGTCATCAATAATGATGACTTTATGATGGAAAGTGCCAGGGTTGCCGTCTTGCCGCACCGGCAGCCCGGCACAAAACATGGCGGGCAGTTCGCTATATTCCGTCTCGCTGCCGCGCGTTTCGAAGATACCGGAAATATCCACGCCAGCCTGGGCTTGCGCCAGCATCGCGGCCCCCAAATCATCATGCGTGAACGAGAACGCCAGAAAACGGATGGACTTCTTTGCCCCATTCACCAGCGGGATCAAGTGGCTGATAGCTTCATCTTCGGCGGCAAAATAAACCTGTATCGGCGTGCCATCAATGCTCGTCGATTGCAAATCCACGGTCGAAGGCGATTTCGTCCCGTGCAAGCCATCCACCCACATCTCGGCAAATTCGCGTTCGAACATTTCGGCCACTTTGGTTGAGCGGATCACAATCACGTTGTTATTGTTGCGGAAGTTGCCATTTTGGGTCAGGTTGGTCGAACCGGTCCACACGGTTTGCCCATCGAAAATGATGAACTTGTTATGCATCAGGGCGCTACGGCCATCATCCTTGACCGGGATACCCGCCGCTTCAAGCATGGCAAACTGCCCGTGGCCCTCTTCGGTGTCAGCATCAATGCCCGATTCATCGTCGGTCATCCACTGCACTTCCACGCCGCGTTGGTGCGCGGCAATCAGGGCATCGGCCACGGGGGTCAGGTTAAACTCGAAGGCCGCGATGTGAATGCTGGTTTGCGCTTCATCAATCATCGCAATTAACGTTTCAGGGATCGACCCCGTCAGATTTTCAGGGTCGTTGATCGTATTCGGATCGGTAAAATACACCGACCACCAGCTTTGGCTATTCCCAGTATCCGGGGGGGTAACCACGGCCGTGGGTGATTTTTGGGTCGCCACGGCCTGCGTGGCTGTTTCGGCGGCAGGGAACAAACCCAAAAAATCTTTACCGGTAAAGGCAAAAATTGCGGCCAAAACCAGCACAGCAACGGTCACTACCAGCGAAATATTGCGATTTTGGGATGATTTTTTACTGGATTTCTTCTTAGCCATGATAACTCCTAGAATCGAGGATGGGGGTTAATTTTCAATAAAGCGGCGCAGATTTTCGATATTTTCGGCGGGATTCTGCACCCCGGAGGTAATCTGATCTATAAATTGGGTGCGGGCCTCTGCGTCGGGAGCCACATACCCGGCCCCGTAGGTGGTGGCTGCTTCCTCCAGAATTTTCTCTAACCCCAGGAAATCCGGCATCGCAGCCCACTTATTGACCTGGCGCAACATTTTCCGCAGCGCCCGCATGGGCTGATAGGTGGCTTCTTCAACTGCGGCCTCATCCATCTCCAAAGTTGGAGCAACAATCCGTTGAGCCTGGTCAATCCCCCAACCCATTAAAACTTGGCCCGCGGCATCATCCAAATCGGCAGTGAGAGCCTCATTTTCAAGTATGCTCTCGGCGGCGCGCTGGAGGCGTTCAGGGGTGCTATTCATATCCAAATCTCCGTTCTCAGAGAACAAGCCGACATCCCTGGAATTTTACCCGCAATCCCAAGATTCGCCACCCCCGAATAGTGAAATATCACATTCGATCTTCTTATCCCTGTTGATTTCCGATTCAAGGTGGCCCCGGACCAACAGAGCTATGCCACCAGCCAATCCGCTCGTGCCCGCGTGGATTCAACCAGTAGGGCATTTATGTTATCATTGCTCTCCACCCGCTGACGAGCTTGCGCCTCGGTAAAACCCCAAGCCTGTTGGTGCCGGGCAACCAGGCGCGCAATAGAGGTCTCCAGAGGTGTATCCAGATACCAAATTTCAGCAAAAGCACCCTCCAGGGCCTGCCACGCCCCCTCGCGATACAACAGGTACAAGCCTTCGATCAACACCAGGCGGCATGTGGGCGGCACCTCGATTGCATCTGGGACTGGATCACCAATTTCATGCTCAAAGCCCGGCCAAAAAACGGATTGCTGGCTATCTGTTATCTTCAATTCTCGGACTTTTTGATTAAATCCTGCGGCATCAAAAGTCCAGTGAACGCCGCGCCGGGCAAAGGCTCTGTCAGGATCGGGCATCTGGCGCAGTTGCGCTTTGCTGAGGTGGAAACCATCCATGCTGAGGGCCTTGGCGGCTTCGACACCCTCTAAAAGGTTGATTTGCGCCTCCCATGTTTGGGTCAGGGTGGTTTTGCCAGACCCCGGCACCCCGGCCAAACCGATTATAATTCTCCCAGTTTGGGTGTTTAATAGGTTCAGCAAATATTCAAGCGGATTTTCCAGAAGTTGCGGCATATTTTATTCCTGAAATTAATATTGGCAGAGTTATATCACTTTTCAAGCAAATACAACCCAGGTGAACCATGAATGCATCCCTCCAACAATTCCAGAAACAAGCTTTTCTCAACCTCGAAACCTTCCGCAAAGACGGCACCGGCGTGAAAACCCCGGTGTGGTTCGTGCAAGATGGCGATCTGCTTTACGTGCGCACCGTGGCTGATTCGTGGAAAGTTAAGCGCGTACGCAACAATCCCCAAGTCAACGTGGCACCCTGCAAAGGGCAGGGTGATCCCGTGGGTGAGTGGGTNNATGGCAGTGTTGGAAATCAAGTTGATTGGATAACGAGGCAACCCGCCCTCCACCTGATGCATAAACTCGATTTCAGTTTTCTGCCCCGCTCGCTCACCTCCGCCCAGACGGCCATCCTGACCCTCTGGGTGCTGTTGATGATTTCTTTTCCCATCGTGGATTGGGCCTTGGGCTGGCAGGCTATGCTTGGCGCGGTTCTTTTGGGCGCGCTGGCGCAGGTGAGCGCGGTGCTCGTGATTTTGTCGCAGGCCTGGGGTGCGGCCAAAACCCTGGGGGTGAGCATCGCCGTCCTCACGCTGAGTTGGGCGGCAGAGGCCCTCGGCAGTGCCACGGGTTTTCCATTTGGGGCGTACAGCTACACCTCGGCGCTGCAACCCCAACTCTGGCGGGTTCCAATCCTCATCTCGCTGGGTTGGCTGATGATGCTGCCGCCCGCCTGGGGTGTGGCGCAGGCCATCAGCGCAAATCTCGCGCCCCGCGCACGCGCCCCAGCTTTCATCGCCCTCAGCGCCCTGGCCATGACGGCCTGGGATTTGTTGCTCGACCCCCAAATGACAGCCTGGGGTATCTGGAAATGGCACAACCCTAGCGGCTATTTTGGCATCCCCTGGAGCAACTTTTTGGGCTGGTTATTGGTTGCGGGCATCATCACCGCCCTCGTTCGCCCACGCCGCCTGCCGGTGGCGCCGCTGCTGCTGATCTACACGATCACCTGGCTGCTCGAAGCCGGTGGCCTCCTCATCTTTTGGGGCTTACCCGGCCCGGCCCTGGTGGGCGGGATTCTCATGGGCGGGTTAAGCACTTGGGGCTGGCGCACCCTCCGCAGGGTCCCCACGTGAGCATCGTTTTAGGAAAGCTCATTAATTCGGCGGGAGTATAATGAGCTTCTCAACCTCTATTTTTACTCAAGATCACACAGGAGCTTACACATGAAACAACGGATTGTTTTGGTCGGGGCCGGCAGCGCCCAGTTTGGTTACGGCACGATTGGCGATATTTTGCAAAGCCAGGTGTTGGAGGGCAGCGAGATCGTGCTCCACGATATCAACCCGGTGACGATGGCCGTGGTTGA
>DOTA01000023.1 GCA_003513015.1 Chloroflexota bacterium | reverse complement strand
ACCAGGGCGACCTCCGGTCACCTCCTCCTCAATTGTTTCAATAAAAAAAGAGATGATGGACCTGGCGGGATTCGAACCCGCGACCTCTTCAGTGCGATTGAAGCGCGCTCCCAACTGCGCTACAGGCCCAGACAATTTTCATGAGCCGCTATTCTAACGCACTCCCTGAAATCAGACAAGAGAATTTTTGACTGCGAAGGGTAAGCTAAAAGTAATCAAAACGAAAGCTCGAAAGAATCCATTTTCAATATCAAATCTCTGTGCCAGAACTTTGACACAACCAGCTATAATAAGAAAAAGTAACCGACCCGGAGGAAAAACACCTTGATCCCACCATCTGTTCTACAAACCCGTCAAAAGAAACTCATCGAAACACTTCAACAAAATGGCCCGCGGGCCATCGCCATCAATCCCAGCCCCAGCCTACACTATCTAACCGGGCTGCATTTTCACTTTAGCGAGCGGCCAGTGGTAGTCTTCTTCTCCGCCCAAAATGACCCTGTGATCGTGCTCCCGGAGTTGGAAGCCGCCAAACTCCAAGAAGTGCAATATCCCTTGCACAGCTTCACCTATGGCGAAGACCCCACCCAATGGAGCCAGGTTTTCGCTCAGGCCTTGCAAGCCGCCGGATTAGAGAAAGCGCAAATTGGCGCAGAATCCCGGGCCTTACGCCTACTTGAGTTGCGCTTGCTGCAAGAGGCCGCCCCGGAAGCCACCGTCTTGCCCGCTGACGAGGTCATTGCCACCCTGCGCATGTATAAAGATGAGAGCGAGATCGCAGCCATGCAGCAAGCCGCTCAGATTGCCCAAGAAGCTTTGCAAGCCACCTTGCCCGCGGTCAAAATTGGCGTAACTGAAAAAGAAATCGCCGCGGAACTCTCCATGCAACTGCTGCGCCACGGCTCTAACCCACAGTTGCCATTTTTCCCGATCGTTTCGGGCGGCCCCAACAGCGCCAACCCCCACGCGGCCCCCTCGGAACGCAAGCTACAAGCCGGGGATCTGCTCGTGATCGATTGGGGCGCGAATGTAGATGGTTACTTCTCTGACATCACCCGCACCTTCGCCATCGGCGAGGTGGATACCGAATTCCGTAGAATCGCCGAAATCGTGTTGGCCGCCAATCAGGCCGCGCATGCTACCGCGCGGCCGAGCGTGCCTGCCGCGGCGGTTGACCGCGCCGCCCGTGAGGTGATCGCATCGGCTGGATACGGCAAATATTTCACGCATCGCACCGGGCACGGCCTGGGGCTGGAGGGCCACGAGGAACCCTACATCCGCGGTGACAACCAGATGCCCCTGGAACCCGGCATGAGTTTCACCATCGAGCCGGGTATCTACCTCACCAATCGTAATGGCGTGCGCATCGAAGATGATGTGGTCATCACCACAGACGGCTGCCAAAGCCTGACCGACCTGCCCCGCGCATTGATCACCCTGGCATGAGCGCCATCGTCTCCACCGCCGAACCCTTCTTCTTCCCGGGCGGGCGCACTGGCTGCTTGCTGATCCACGGTTTTACCGGCGCGCCCAAAGAAATGCGCGAAATGGGCGAATATCTCAATCAACGGGGATATTCGGTTTTAGGGGTGCGATTAACGGGCCACGCCACCCAGCCAGAAGATATGCAACGGGCGCGTTGGCAAGATTGGCTGCTCTCCGTAGAAGATGGCTGGCACCTTCTCCAGGGCGTCACCGACCGGATTTTTGTGTGCGGCCTCTCCATGGGAGGAATCCTATCTTTGAGTTTCGCGGCCCAATTCCCGGTTGCGGGTGTGGTGGCCATGTCCACACCTTATGAATTACCGCACGATCCGCGTTTGCCCTATGTCCGCTACCTGTATCATCTGCAACCCAAAATGGCGAAGGGCGAACCCGATTGGTTTGATCCGGAAGTCGCCAAAGATCATGTGGATTACCCCTACTACCCCACGCGGGCCATCGCGGAATTGGTAGAACTGCTCAAGGTGCTGCGCGCCAGCCTGCCCCAGGTGAGCGCCCCTGTGCTGCTGATCCACTCGCTGGATGATAAAGGCGTAGCGCCCGAAAACATGAAGAAAATCTATGCCGCGCTGGG
Organism: Chloroflexota bacterium; assembly: GCA_003513015.1. Lineage (GTDB taxonomy): Bacteria > Chloroflexota > Anaerolineae > Anaerolineales > UBA11858 > UBA11858. The sequence goes on along the minus strand of DOTA01000023.1, from coordinate 3,748 downwards.
CAGCCCGCGCAAAGAAATGCTGATGATCGAAAACAGCGGCCATGCCATCACGCGCGACCAACAGCGCGGGCAGGTGTTTGCAGCAGCAGAACAATTCATCCGCAGCGTGGCCGAATAACCCAGTCAAGCCCCAAAAATCACTTCTCATGCTCAACCAGTAGCATCAAACAGAAAAATTGGAGGAAATCATGGACACGATTCTCGATAGCGGCATCACCCTGATTTTGTGGTTGCAAACCTTCGGCGAGGGATTTGTCACTTTAATGAAGGGCTTCACCTTTTTAGGCAACGAAGAATTCTATTTATTGATCTTTCCGGCTTTGTATTGGTGTATCGACAGCACCCTGGGACTGCGCACCGGCATCATGTTGATGGTCAGCGGCACGATCAACTCGTATTTCAAGTGGATTTTTCATCTGCCCCGGCCTTTTTGGTATTCAACGGAGGTAAAAGCGCATGCTATCGAAACCGGCTTTGGTGCACCTTCGGGGCATTCCCAAAATGCCGTAGCCGTGTGGGGGTTGATGGCCTCCAGCATCCAAAAACCCTGGGCCTGGATCACAGCCGTTTTGCTGATGTTTTTGATTGGGCTTTCGCGCATGGTTTTGGGCATGCACTTCTATTTAGACGTACTCAGCGGTTGGCTTTTAGGTGCAATCGTTTTATGGGTATTCTTGCGTTTCGAAAAACCGGTCAGCGCCTGGATCAATAAATATTCCATTGCGGCCCAAATCAGCCTCATGTTTGCGATTTCGATGGGTAGTTTACTGATTGGTAGCTTGATCCTGGCAGTTGTGGGCGGCATTGAAATTCCTGCGGTGTGGGTACAAAATGCCAATACTGCCTTGCAGGAGGTTAATGCCATCGATCCATTTTCAATGTCGGGCGTGGTTACAAACGCGGCGGTGCTGTTTGGTCTGGTAAGCGGCGCAATTTTGATGAAAGCGCGCGGCGGGTTTGAAGTCAAAGCCGCTTTTTGGAAGCTGGCGTTGCGTTATCTCGTCGGCCTGATCGGAGTTTTAGCTATTTGGATGGGATTGGATCTGATCTTCCCTGATGGGCATGATTTTGTGGCCTACGCCTTTCGCTACTTGCGCTATGGGTTGGCCGGTATTTGGATGTCGCTAGGCGCTCCGTGGGTGTTCATCCGCTTGAAATTGGCGGAACCGGCCCAAAAGCTACACTAAATTTCGGGACGAAGCTGCCACGCCAAAATTTCAGGTGAGTGTTTCCATTTTGGGTACGCGAAAACCCCCAGGCGTTCAAGTTGCCCGGGGGTTTTTAGATTCATCAAAAGAAGAGGTTTTTTTTACTCTTCTTCTTTTTCCTTGGCTGCTGCTGCAACGATTTCTTGAACCAAGTGGGCCGGAACCTGCTCGTAGTGCGAGAATTCCATGGTGAAAACCCCGCGGCCACCGGTCATCGAGCGCAGGTCAGTGGTATAGCGCTGGATTTCGGCCAACGGCACTTGCGCCGAAACCACCGAGCGGCCTTTTTGCGTATCCATGCCCTGGACCCGAGCGCGGCGGGTGTTCATATCGCCAAGGATATCACCCATATTGTTTTCAGGTACAGTAACTTTGACATCCATGATGGGCTCCAACAGCACGGGGCCAGCATCCTTGAAGGCCAGTTTGAAGCATTCACGGGCGGCAATTTCGAAGGCCACCGGTTTCGAATCTACGGGGTGCTCTTTGCCATCGAACACCGAGATTTTAATGCTGTGTACCGGATAACCCGCCATAACACCATCTTTCATGACGCTTTTGGCACCTTTTTCAATGGCGGGGCGGTAGTTTTGCGAGATGGAACCACCGAAGACATCCCACGAAAATTCGTAATCTTCTTCTACCGCGGGCGAAAGGGTCAGGTGCACTTCACCAAATTGGCCGGAGCCGCCAGTTTGTTTTTTGTGGCGATATTGGGCCGAACCGGAACGGGTGATGGTTTCCTGGTAGGGCACCTTTGGCTCGTGAAGATCAAGCGCGGTCTGGAATTTGTGTTCAGCCTTGCGAACTGCCACATCAATGTGCTGATCGCCCATGCCTTGCAAAATAGTCTGGCGAGTGGCAGGAACCTGCTCCCAAGAGAGAGTCATGTCTTCCTCGCACAGGCGGGTGAGGGTAGGACTGAGCTTAGCGGAATCAGCCTGGGTTTTGGGACTAATGGCAACTCGGAAAAGTGCACTGGGATATTCGGGAACCGTCAATGAAAGCGGGTGGCCTCTATCGCAGAAGGTATGCCCAGTGGAGGTAGCGTTTAGTTTCGGAACTGAGCCAATATCACCGGCATGCACAATTTTGACACCCAATTGGTCTTTGCCGCGCATAATGGAGATACCACCAAAGCGCTCTTCGGTTTCCATGTTCTGATTCCAAACCCGGCTGTCGGAGGTGACAGAGCCAGAATAGACCCGGAAATAGGTGATTTTGCCCACGAAGGGATCGGCAGTGGTTTTCCAAACATAGGCGGCGAGCGGGCCACTGTCGGAAGCGCTGAGTTTTTCCTCTCCACCAGCGCCTTGAGCCACAGCGGGGGGCATCTGATCGGGAGAAGGCAGCAAATTTACAATGGCATCCAAAAGCGGGGCAAGACCAATTTCTGCCGTTCCAGCGGTGACAAAAACAGGGACGCTGGTGCCTGCCAAAACGGCGGCTTTCAAACCGTTGATGACCTCTTTGGGGTTGAGTTCTTCACCTTCGAGGTATTTCATTAACAATTCGTCGTCGCCTTCGGCAGCAGCTTCGATCAGTTCCATGCGGGCTTCTTCAGCGGCGTCGGCATAATCAGCGGGGATATCTGTGGCCGTTTTGCCAGCTCCGGCGTAAGCCTTCATGGTGAGCAAATCGATGACGCCCTGAAAATCTGCTTTTTCGCCCCAGGGGAGTTGCAAGGGGATCAAACGCGCTTCGGTGATGCTTTGGACAGATGCCAGAGCTTTCTGAAAATCAGCGTTATCGCGATTCATTTTATTGATTACCAAGAAACGCGGCAGGCCAAACTCTTCAGCGTAGTTCAAACCGATTTCGGTGCCCACCTCGGCCCCCGAAACTGCATCCACAATCACGATGGCACTATCGGCAACCCGCGCCGCAGAAATCACTTCGCCAACAAAATCCGTGTAACCCGGCGTATCTAAGAAATTAATCTTAGTATCTTTGTACTCAATCGGGATCACGGAGGTTGACAAAGAAATGCCGCGGCGATGCTCTTCATCTTCAAAGTCCGATACGGTCGTGCCATCTTCGATGCGGCCCAGGCGAGTGGTTACACCTGTAAAATGGAGCAGGGCTTCAGCAAGCATGGTTTTCCCCGCACTGCTATGAGAGACAAGCACAACGTTTCGGATAAATTGGGTTGTATATTCTTTCATTGAATGGGAACCTTCCTCAATCAGGATTATCTTGGCGCACCAAAACAAAAATATTAACTCGATTGATTTGGCACACTCTAAAATTTACAGAACACAGCCTGGCGATTCTAAGACAAGTCAGATAGATTGTCAAAGCGCACAGCGCCCAATTATAGGTTAAAATTCTCTATTCGTGTATGCCAAAATTATGTTCACCAAAGGCAAATTTTATGGGTACTTTGATTAATCAACAATCGTTTGTGATCGGGGCCATCCTTTTATTGAGTGTGAGTGCATTCTTGCTGCTGCGTGACGGCCCCAAACGGCGAGATTTTGCCATTCTGGCGCTCTTAACCATCGGATTGGCAGCCATCTGGTACGCAGCACGGCCCACGG
>DOTA01000038.1 GCA_003513015.1 Chloroflexota bacterium | reverse complement strand
CACCGCCGCCCCCACCGCCGCCATTACCGCCGCCGTTACCGCCCCCATCACCACCTCCGTTATCACCACCGCCGCCATTGTCGCCGCCATTGTCACCGCCGCTGTTATCATTGCCGCCGTTATCGCCACCATTGTCGCCGCCGCTATTGTCGTTGCCGCCGTTGTCGCCACCATTGTCACCGCCGCTATTGTCATTGCCGCCATTGTTGCCATTGTCACCGCCGTTGTTGCCATTATCGTCGCCCTTATTGGCTCCATTTCCGGGAGCGAGGCCTTCACCGGGGTCATCCGGTTTCTTGGGTTCTTGGGGGCCTTTATCTTCCGGAGGCGTGCCAGCATCATCAGGTTTCTGTGATTCTCCTGCATTCCCGCCCTCCGGTCCGGAGGGTTCCTTATCTTCGGGCATATTCTGCCGCAAAATATAGCGCAGTTGCATGGCTACGGCATTTTCACCCGGCTCCCCCTGTTGCAATTTGATCATCAACTGCTGGCACTCTTGGATCATGAGTTGCAATCTTTCTCCATCTTGCACTTGGGTGCGAGCTTGAACCTGGAGCAATTCTTGCAATTGTTCATCGAACAATTGAGCCGCCACTTGCATATCATCCGGGCGGCCTCGCCCAATCAGTGCGTCTATTTCGGCCAGACGCGCTTCCACCGCGCCAAAGAGCAAATCCATGTCGCCGGCATCATTGGCCAGCCCCAGGCGTACATCTTCGACCGTCATCTTTACGGGGTAGAGCATATCTCCCGGCAGCGCCGTATCTGAAGCGTATGCCACGCCGCCCCCGCCCAGCAGGGTTGCCGCTAAGGTTAGAACAAGTATCCATGCCATTGCAAATCTCCTTTTTTTCAAAAAAACTTAACCGATTTGCTTATATGACGCCCCCAAGCCGTAATGGGTACGGGCTAGACCGGCAAAAGTGCCACTAACCGGATGATTTTAGGGAGAACGCCTCGATTTTTAACCAGGTTGGTTGGGGATTTTCCAGGGTGCCATAGGCGATTTTGCCAGAGGGAGGGAAGGCGACAAACTGGTTATCCAGCCAGATTACCAGCCCCAAGGGGGGTTTTGGGCTGACCCCGCTAAAAAAAGTTTGATCATCCACCCCAAAAGTCACGCCGTCAAAGCCCCAATCCAGGGTGTAAGTGTGCCATTGGGTGGGGTCCACCTCCAAAGCAAAGCTCTCTTCGGCGATCAGGCGGCGGAATCCTGACCGCAGGGCGCGTGCCAGCCGCGGCCAGAGCAGCGCGGGAAAGCCCGCGGCCCCCAAAGCCAGCAACGGGGCGGGCCAATGCGCCGCCCGAAAGGTTTGGGCGCTGAAACCGCTGGCAGGCCGGTCATCCCGGAAAGAGAGGTAATTTTGGGGTGAAGCACCAAAAAACCAGGCCGCGTTGGGCAAGGCCGGAAAACGCCGCTGGCCCCCGCCCAACCCCAGCGAAAAGCTAAAGGGGTCGTTCCACAGGCCAAAACCCCAGGTGCCGGGGATTTCTGCGGCGGAGAGGCGGGCGCGCAGCCGTAGGGTCAACGGGGACGTGTGGGGAAAATGGGTTCTCTTTTTAGCGGTGTAATCATCGAGTTGGGCTAAACGGTAGCGCCCCGCGGGGCCGGGGGGAATCTCCAGGTGCCAGGTGCCAGCCGCGGTTCCAGAGCGAACTTCGGCTGCGGGTGAAGTACCCCCCAGTGGAGCGGCGGGGGTGGTATGAATTTCAGGGTTCATATTCCCTTTTTACCACGGGTAATCCCAAATCGGGGTGATTTCCAATTTCAGTAGATCACGATTCTGACGAAATTAGCACACTGAACCTGCACTTGCGTGCGGTGCATACCTACCCCGGTGGGATGGTACCGGGGAGTGTCAACGTTGTCCAGGATGCTAATCACATCAAAACTGTGATCTGCTGAATTTCTATCGTTGATAAGCTCCTTTTGCTGGGTATAATTAGGTCATTGGTTCTGTGCTTTCGAATTGGAGGTTTTTGTATGGCTGAATTATCTCGCTGGCAAATTTTAGATTTATTGAACCGCCCGGGGCCGCTGTGGCTGACCGGGGTTGATTTGAGTGGTTTGAACCTTTCGCGGGCCAACCTGGCCGGGGCCGATTTGGAAGGGGCCAATCTGACCGGCGCTACACTGACGCGCGCCAACCTGGAAGGTGCCAACCTGGAGGGTGCCGTGCTCAACACGGCCAATCTGGCAGGCGCGAATCTCTCGCGGGCCAATATGTATAGCGCCCGTTTTGTGCGGGCCGTGCTGACTGGTGCAAAAATGGAAGGTTCGAACTTGATCCGGGCTAACCTTTCGGATGCCAACCTTTCGCGGGCGAATTTGTTTGGCGCTAATCTGCGCCAGGCCGATTTGACCAGCGCCAACCTGACCGATACCGTGCTGCGGGGCGCGACTCTGCCCGATGGCACCGTGGGGATGGCTCAGCAAACCCAGGTTAACCGCACGGGTTAACAGACTACCTAGAGGCAGCACACTTTCCTGCACTTCACCGCAGGTGCAAGTGTCAATCAGTTCCGTGTGCTGCTAAATTTCGAAACCGGTATAATCTGCCCATGTTCCGCAAAAAGAGACCCGAAGACCTCACCGCTGAAGAACTCCGCCGCTTGTTGGTGGAGAAGCGCCGCGCCACCCGCCAGGATCGCCTGGAGTATTACCGCAAAACCGGGCGGGCAGTTTCGGTGGTGCCCGATCTGGAAACGCCCAATCTGGGCGATTTGCGCTCCGGCCCGGTTGCCGAGGAGAGCGAAGCCAAGGGCAAGCCGCGGCGCCGCCGGGTTTTCGATGGTTTTCTGCTGATTGTGGAATTGCTGGCCGTTTTGGGGCTAGTGTTCGTGCTTTTCAACGGCCTGGAGGTGATCCGTGAGTTGAACCAGGAGGTGGCCCAGGCCCTGGAACTGCCCACGCTGACGCCCACGCCGATCATCAAAGCGGTGGTGCTGCCTTCGGGTCATACACCGCCCAACGCCGAGGGGGGCACGCGCTTCAACTGGGATGAAATCCCGGAGCATTTGCGTCCCTTGGTGCAATCGATGGCCGAGGTGCCCATCCCCACACCCGGCCCGGAGCAGGCTAACCGCATCCAAATCCCTGCCATTGGGGTGGATGCCCCCATCGTGCAGGGTGATGGCTCGGAGCAATTGAAGAAGGGTGTCGGGCAAAACATCGGCTCAGTCAACCCCGGCAAGAACGGCAATGTGGTTCTCTCGGCGCACAATGATGTTTATGGCGAAATCTTCCGCGATTTAGACCGGCTCAAACCAGGGGATGAGATTGTTTTGCACACCAATCAGCGCGCCTATACCTATGTAGTCATTGGGGCCGAGGTGGTAGAGCCTACCGCGGTGCAGATGATGGATCAAACCCCGGAACCGGTGGTGACCCTGATTTCGTGTTATCCCTACCTGGTGGATAACCANNCGATTCTCAGCCAGCCAATCCATCCAATTCTCCCAGTTGGAGTTCGACAGCCAAATTAGTGGTGGGGCTAACCTTTGTGGCAATCATCGCCGCATTGTTGATACGCTTTGAATCCTTGTTGGGGCCGCTGGTACTGGCCTTTATGCTGACGTATTTGTTGCATCCTATCGTGGAGAGCTTGAGTAAGGGCACGCCGCTCTCCTGGCGGATGGCGGTGAATCTGGTTTTCGTAATCCTGGTGATTGTACTTGTATCTTTGTTTATGGCCACAGGGTTCGCGGTGGTGCAACAACTTCAGAGTCTCTTGCGTGTGATCACCCGGTTTGTGACGGATTTACCGGCCATGCTGGCGGAGTTATCACAGCAATCGTACTTGATTGGGCCGTACCGGATCAATATGTCGGAATATCTGGTGCAAGACAATCTCACAACCATCGCCAATCAGGTACTTTCGGCGGTGCAGCCTTTGTTGGGGCAGGCCGGGGGTTTACTGGCGACAGTCGCATCCGGCACGGCATCAACGCTTGGCTGGGGCGTTTTCGTGGTTTTAGTCTCTTATTTTTTGCTGGCCGATATGACCAATATGCCCCGACATCTGCTCTCGGTGGAAGTCCCCGGTTTTGATGCCGATCTCCGCCGGTTGGCCCGCGAACTAAGCGTGATCTGGAACGCCTTTTTGCGCGGGCAAATGATCATCTTCACACTCACTTTTTTGGTATTTTCGATGGTTTTGAGCACATTGGGAACGCGCTATTTTCTGGCATTGGCCCTTTTGGCCGGGTTAGCGCGCTTTGTACCCTACGTCGGCCCTTCGATTAACTGGACAGTCACCGCGCTGGTGGCATTTTTCCAGGCAGGGAATTATTTAGGGCTGGCGCCCTGGCAGTATACGCTGGTGGTGATCGTGTGTGTGATCATCATCGATCAGATTTTTGATAATTTTATATCACCGCGCATCCTGGGGCACACATTAGGCGTGCATCCGGCTGCCGTGTTGGTGGCCGCCATCATCGCCGCCAATTTGTTGGGATTAGTCGGGGTGGTGCTGGCCGCACCGGTTTTGGCCTCATCTATGTTGGTGGGACGCTACACCTTGCGGAAGATGCTCGATATCGATCCCTGGCCGGAGCAAGAATTATCCCTGTTACCGGTAGAATATCCCTGGCAAAAGTGGGGTCAGCGTTTTTCGGGTTGGCTTAAGCGTTTGAAACCGCACCGTCAAAACCCGGACGAGTAAATTTCCCCGTTTCCCTGAAAACTTACAACTGCAAGCAAGCTTCGGCTGCCAACCAGAAGAGGCGCTCGCGCACATCAAATTGCTGGTGCCAGGCGCGCTGATCCCATTCGGCTTCACCGCTGACATCGTCGCCGCCGTAGAGAATTTGCCCCAGGGTCACGCCCCGAAATTGGGCTACCGCAAAGAAGCCCGCCGCTTCCATTTCAACGGTGGCACAGCCTTCGGCGCGGCGTTGCTGCACTTTCGCAGGAGTTTCACGGTAGGGGGCATCCGTGGTCCAAGTTTTGCTGCGATGGTAAGGGATTTTTTGGGCCGAGAGGGTTTTCTCAATCGCTGAAACAGCCACAGGGTCCGCCTGAACTTCCCGGCTGGGGGACAAATAATGATACGAGGTGCCTTCATCCCGAACGGCCGCGGTCGGCACAATCAAATGTCCCACGGCAATTTCCCGATCCAGCACGCCACAGCCGCCACAAACGATGAATTTGCGGCAGCCCCGGGCAATCACTTCTTCCAAAATGCCGCAGGCCAGGGCCGCACCCACACCGGGGTGGATGGCGGCCAACCGTTGCCCCTGAAATTCGAATTCGTAAAGGTGCCGGTCGGCATCGGCCCAACGATGGGTGGTGATGATTTTGGCTTTTCCAGCGGCGTGCAATTTTTCGAGCACTTCACGAAAGAAGGTGATCACGCAATGTTGGGGAACATCGAGTGGTTTGATGTATTCACCGGGTTCGATGATGGCCTTGGGGGCAGGGTCGAATTCAAGGATCGGGAATTTTTTAGGCGGCATGTTTTACTCCTGAAATAAGGAATGCTGTAACTGCTCAGCGTAGCATCCTGAGCTTTTCGAAGGATGATGTTTTAAGCCTGGCTGCGCAGTTCGACAGGCTCAGTGTGCAGTTTTTCGTAATGTTCTGATTCCAGGCTGAGCATTTATGAATATTTTATCAACGAACATTGGATTTCATTTTAAAGTATTCACCCGCAGCGGGAAGGCCAGCGCTGCGGGCGAATACTTTTGAGGTTGCAAGCGCGGTTTTAGGCGCTAATACTGGATGATCCGTATAGTTGTTCGCGAATTTCGATCACCTGGCGGCGCAATTGATCGTCTCTTTCGAGCAAATCGGCGACTTTATCGCAGCCATACATGACGGTGGTGTGATCGCGTCCGCCCAGGGCCTCGCCAATTTGGGGTAATGAGATATTGCCCTCTTCGCGCATTAAGTACATGGCGATTTGGCGGGGGAGGGCAATCTGACGGGTGCGGTCTCGCCCCAGCATTTGTTCGGGGGATAATTGATAGGCGTTTGCCACCGTGTTGATGACATGATCGGGTTTGACTTCGTTGCGACGCGGGAGCAAATCTGCCAAGGCCGAATCGATCAATTCAATGGTCATGGGCACGCCGCGCAAATCCGCGTAAGCTACAATGCGCGTGAGTGCTCCTTCTAGCTCGCGAATATTCGATTGGAATTTACGGGCAATAATTTCAATAATATCGGCGGGGATGGAATATCTGGCACGCTCTGCTTTTGAGCGCAGAATCGCCACGCGGGTTTCGTAATCGGGAGGTTGAATATCGGCGGTCAGGCCCCACTCAAAACGCGAGCGCAGGCGTTCTTCCAGGGTGACCATAGCCTTGGGAGGCCGATCGGACGACATTACGATTTGTTTATCCTGACCGTGGAGGGTGTTAAAAGTGTGAAAAAACTCTTCTTGGGTGGATTCTTTACCGGCGATAAACTGAATATCATCAATCAGAAGCACATCCGTGCGGCGATATTTTTCGCGAAATGCTTGAGTTGTGTGCGTTCGGATGGCGTGAATCAGGTCGTTGGTAAATTCTTCAGAGGAAACGTAGAGCACATTTAGCCCTGCCTGGGCACACTGTGAGCCAATGGCATGAAGCAGGTGAGTTTTTCCCAAACCAACGCCGCCATACAAAAATAGCGGATTATAGGCATGGGCTGGTTTTTCTGCAACGGCTAATGAGGCGGCATGGGCCAGCCGATTGCT
>DOTA01000259.1:2162-2690 GCA_003513015.1 Chloroflexota bacterium | reverse complement strand
GTGCTGATGATCTGTTCGCCGCCCTCACGGTTGACCCGGCTCAACTCGCTTTCGGGGCGAAAGCGGCTGAGATGCTGCTCCCAGGTTTCAAACCAGCCGGGAACTTGATTGAGCAAGGTTTGAGCAGCGGGCAGCGGGCTGTCGAGGGCGGCCATCATCTGGCAACCCATGGCGCGAAACGTGATCTGCTGCATGGTTTTATTTGGACGAGCGCGTGACGGTGACAGGGGCCGGGCGCGGGGCAGTCACGGAACGCAGAACCGGCTGGCTGGCTGGCGAATTAATAGATGAATTGTTGGTGCGGCTCGAATTTTGGTTGAAGTTTTGCCGACTCGCAGGGGCTGGCACGATGGTTGGAATGGGTTCCAGCCCCAAGTTGTTTGCCAGGATTTGGGAGGCGGGATCAACCCCGTTGACGGGTTGGGATGAAAAACCGACCCAGCCGCCGAGCATTGCCGCTACCGAAGCTGCGGTGATGAACCATTTGGTTGTTGGTGCACCCGAAGGAGCACGTTTTGATTTTTGTGC
>DOTA01000259.1:0-2119 GCA_003513015.1 Chloroflexota bacterium | reverse complement strand
CCCAGATCAAGGGTGACTTCGTAGGCCACCGTGCCCTGATAGTTGACCAGTTCAGGCGTCCGCAAAATATTGGCATTAGGTGCATTGATTGCCGCCACCAACATGGCATCTTGAGGTGAAATTGTGGCGGTAGTAACCGGTTCGGAAACCGCGAGTTGCACCGCCGGACTGCTATTTTGGGCCACCGTCCCTTGCTGGGCGTAGGCCGCGGCCAGGGCGGCATTGGCTTCATCCAAACGCGCCTGGTACTCGGCTTCACGTTGGGCGTACATCGCTTGAACTTCTGCGGCATCCGGTGTAAGCGTAACCGCCGCATTGGGCTGGCCAGCCCGGCCCACAATTGCGCCGCCAATTACCAAGACAAAAGCGGTAATCGATGCGGCCATGATAAGAACAAATTTTTGATTCATCGTAAACCTCCAGGTTTGTTGTTTTTTGACGATGATTGAATTGTACAGTCCCAATCTTGGAATTCCTTGAGATACCCAGGCCAATTTTCCAAGCATTTTCCAAGCTTTCGGTGGTTTAATAATCGTATGCGTATCCTTATTATCGAAGACGACCAACGCCTGACCCGCCTGATAAAGCAGGTCTTGGAAGAAGAAAAACTTTCTGTCGATGTGGCCCACGATGGCGACATCGGCCTGGAACTGGCCTTGCGCGGCATGTACGATGTGGCCGTGATCGACTGGATGCTGCCCGGCCGTGATGGCCCGGCCATTTGCCGCTCGATCCGGGCGGCACGCCTGCCCACCGCTCTGCTGCTGCTCACCGCCCGCAGCCAAATCGAAGATCGCGTAGCCGGCCTCGACAGCGGCGCGGACGACTATCTTGTGAAACCCTTCGCCTTTGAAGAACTATTAGCGCGTGTGCGCGCCCTGGGACGGCGCTTCGATGTAGCCGCGGGCGATCACTTCGAACTGCGTTGCGGCGAAATTGTGCTCGATCTGCGGGCGCACACCGCCCGGCGTGGCAGCCATCCCCTTGATTTAAGCGCCACCGAGTGGAATCTGCTCGAATGCCTGCTGCGCCATCCCGGCCAGGCGCTTAGCCGCCAGCAAATTCTGGATTACGTCTGGTCTTATCAGAGCGGCGTGCAGCAATCTATGGTCGAAGTCTACGTTTCATATTTGCGGCGCAAGCTCAACCAGCCCGGCAAACGCGACCCCATCCAAACCGTGCGCGGTGTGGGCTACCGCCTGGAGCCAAAAAATGCTTAGAAACTTGCGCTGGCATCTCTCGATGTTGTATGTGCTGGCCGCCGCGGCCCTCATCTTGCTGATTGGCGGAGGAGCCTATGGCCTGTTATCCTACTACTTTGAATCCTCCACCGATCTGGCGCTGCAATACAAAGTCGCCCTCGAGTATGCCAAAGTCGGCCAACCCGTGCCAGCCGATCTTCAAGCCGTCGATCAGGCCTGGCAGACCAGCCACACCATCCCCACGGGCACGCCTCCGCCCCTGAAATCTGGCGATAGTGAAGAGAGCGGTGATGACAACGAGTACGCCGTTCAGCCGGCTGCTGGGGAACACGATGAGTCTTACGACAGCGAACTGGCCTCGATCTTCCTCCTGCCCATCAACGCCCAGGGGCAGGTCATCTCAAACCCCAATGCCTATAGCCTCACTTTTCAGCCCGATTCGCAGGCCATCAACGCGGCTCTGGCTAACGGCCGCGATTTTCGCACCGTGCGTCAGTCCGATGGCAGCCGCGTGCGCCTGTTCACCTACCGCACTTCGGTCGATGAAGGTTTGGCGGTGCTGCAAGTGGGGCGCTCGCTCAAAGATCAAGACCGCGTTTTGGGGCAATTGCTCGTGGGCTTAATTGCCCTGGGCAGTTTGAGTGTGCTGGTCGTAGGCTTAAGCAGTTGGTGGCTGGCCGGGCGCTCGCTGATCCCCGCTCAACAAGCCTGGGATCGCCAGCAAACCTTTGTCGCCAATGCCAGCCATGAATTGCGCACCCCCCTCNNTTGGATGCTGGCCGCCTGAAACTGGATCGCCAACCCGTAGATCTTGCCGCCCTTTTAGCGGATTTAGCCCGCGAAATGGGACGCGTGGCCGCGGCGGGGGGCGTGACCATTGAGGTGATCCACGCTCAGGGCGTAGCCTTAGCCGACGG
>DOTA01000380.1 GCA_003513015.1 Chloroflexota bacterium | reverse complement strand
AGTGCGCAATTCCGGTGCGGATTAACAAGCCGGCTATGATAGCTTGGCCCAAAATATACCACCAGAGAATTGAAAAATCAGCCCAAAACATCAAGAAGCTCTCGGAGATCAACAGCAATGCCATTGGCACAATGATGAAGGATGCCAGCAAATTTGCAGCCCGCGTAGAGGTGGTTTGGGAGGAAATTACCACCGCGCCACTGACCATCAACAGGGCCTGCACAATTGCCAACAGAATAATTTGTGTCAGCAAGATGGGTTCTGGCTGCCAGCCCAATTGCCGGTAAACGCCGATTAAATAGACACTGATGCCCAAAAAGCTAGCCATTAACGGCGGCACCAGCACAGCCAATAACTTGCCTATGTAGAGTTGGAAATCGGTCAACGGGCTACTTAGCAGCGGCTCGAGGCTGCGGCGCTCTTTTTCGCCCACAAAACTTTCCAGGGCAATTACCAGAGATACCGAAATCGGGAAAAAGCCCACCACCATCAATAAAAATGGAACCAGACGCTCACCAATAAGGGTAGCCTGATAGCGCGCCATAAAATCGACAACCTGTTGGGCGACAAAATTCATCAAGCCGGGGAAGAAAAGTGTGAGTACCGCAATGGGTGCGATGATGCGCCAATCGCGGAATTGATCGCGAATTTCACGCCGGGTGATAATCAAAGCGGGGCGCAGGTTATTCAACATGATCCACCTCCTCGGGGGTATGGATCGCTTGCAGGTAAACTTGCTCCAGGCTGCGCGAAACTTCTTGCAAGCGAACCACCGGCAAACCGGCATCTAATAAGGTGCGCAAAAGTTCAGGATTCATCTGATCGGGTTGAGCGGCCCGGTAACGGAACCAATTGGGTCCTCGGGAAGTAATCTCCACACCGGGGAGCAGGGTTTCCAAATGCCCATTGAGGGTGGTCGCCAGATGCATTTCATATTCTCCCGTTCCCAGGAGCAATTGCTTGAGGTTCGAGGAGGTGTCTTGAGCGATAATCTTTCCCCGGCGAATGATCGCAATCTGATCGGCCAGTTCCTCGGCTTCGGCCAGATTGTGCGTGCACAAAATGATACTTCGATCTGCGGAGCGCAAATCGGCGATGGAATTGCGCACCAACCGGGCACTTTCGGGATCCATAGCGGAGGTGGGTTCATCCAAGAGCAAAACCGGCGGGTTGTGAAGCAAAGCCCGCGCCAGCGCCAGTTTTTGCCGCATTCCTTTGGAGTATTCAGCAACCGCACGATGACGATCCTCATCCAGCCCGAAACGCGCTAAAAGTTCATCGATTTGTTTACGGCGGGTTTTCGCATCCATACCGTAGATTTGACCAAAGAAATCCAGGTAATCATCGCCCGGCATGCGGCCATACAAACCATGCTGCTCGGTTAACACACCCACAGAGGCACGCACCTGGGCAGGATGTTCAACGACATCGTAGCCCGCGATGCGCGCCCATCCCCGCGAAGGGCGTAGAACGGATGTCAACATGCGTACTGTGGTGGTTTTACCAGCTCCATTGGGGCCAAGTAATGCCAGCACTTCGCCAGCCCTGATCTTTAGATTGACACCATTTACAGCAACAAAATTGCCAAAGTTTTTACTAAGGTCACTGGTTTCTATCATAGGACACTCAATTCATACCTTTTTATACCCTTCACGTTCACAAATTGCGCTTTTTTAGCCGGCAAGAAGCACATTTTGTAAACGGGGGCGTTTACTATAGCATACAGTTAAAACATCCCGTTGCCAAGAGAAGATGATTATCGTAAGGCATACAAATTTGCAAGGGATCGGAATCAAATGGGGGTGTTTTCCCACGTGCACCGGAAAACACCCCCAACTCACAGCCAGTGGTTTGAGTCATTAACTTCTTTTTTGGTGCCAATGACGCACAATAATCGTACCTGCGGAAAACAAAGCCACAATTAGCATAAAAGTCTGATTGGCGTTGATTCCCGCAATTTGTGCAGAATCCAAACGGATAAACTCCAGTAAAAATCGCCCCAGGGGATAGATGATCAAATAACTCAAGAAAATATCTCCGGGAAGGAGTTTATCGGCAAAACGCCGCCCTATGAAGAGCAAAATCGCCATATTCATCAAATTCCATAGGGATTCATACAGGAATAAGGGATGAAAATGGGTATATTGTACATATCCGGGCAACCGATATTTTTCTTCGATAAAGATGCCCCAGGGCAAATCTGTGGGCGGGCCATAGAGTTCCTGATTGGCGAAATTACCCCAACGACCAATCGCCTGCGCCAGCGCTACGCCCGGTGCAGCGATATCCAGCCAAATCAAGAAATTGAGTTTTTTCTGACGGGCAAAGAAAAAAACCGCGATGATGCCGCCAATCACGGCTCCGGGGATACCCAACCCGNNACCCGCCTGCACGAATATTGATAGCTGCCAGCGGATGCGTAAGATAATAGTGAGTGGTCAGCCCGGCGGCCATATCGGTAGGCGTGGGCGTAAAAATATGCCACAGCCGCGCCCCAATCACCCCGGCGATGATTACCCAAATCAGGCCATCTAAAACCAATTCAGGGTCTAAGCCCCGGCGTTTGGCTTCTTTGGACGCCAGCCAAGCTGCCGCCAAAACCCCCAACATAATGATGATGCCATAAAAACGGACGTATAAAGGTCCGAGCCAGAAACCATTCGGCATTTTCTGCTCCTAGTTGTGTTGATTTTCTTTCATTTCTGCGTGAGCCAAACTGCGCACAAACAGGATGCGTTGAAAAGCCGTGATATTCGCCAAAACCGCAATAATCCAAACTCCTACCCACGGAATATTAAAAATCAGGGTTGGGGCCAATACTGCGTAGCGCTCGAAGCGCGACATGATCCCAACTTTGGCCTCGTAACCCAAAGATTGGGCGCGCGCTCGAATATAAGAAACCAGCACAGAACCGGCTGCGGCAAGATACACACCTAAAGTGTTGACCCAAGCGCCCTGCTGGTTGAAATACAGCAGCAAGCCTAAATAAATCACCAATTCTGAATAACGATCCGTCACCGAATCAACAAAAGCGCCAAATTTGGTGGATTCGCCGCGCAAGCGCGCCATGGTGCCATCCAAAGCATCAATCGGCCCCATCGCCAAAATGATCAGACCACCCACCAACATGTTCCCCTGCATCAAGAAGAAAGCCCCAATCGTATTCCCGATTAACCCCAAAAGCGTCATCAAATTTGGAGTCAATCCCAGCCGATTCAAGAACCCACCAATCGGGTCTAAAATATGCTTGAAGCGCCCTCGCAATAAATCTGTGAGGGTGATCGGTTCCTTCTTACTGGTCGCTTCTTCCATAATCAACTTCCTGCCTTTCAAGTACTGGTATAAGGCCGTATGCTACTGCATGCATACAGGGCTGTCAAGCAAATATCCGTCAATCTAATAGCAAACTAACTTTCAAAACACCGCTGATGAAAATTGGTTTCAATTTTACTCTACTTGACAAATGCTCTCTGTGCATATAAAAACAAGAAAGGGTTTGTTTATACATTGGTGAGCTTAAAAAGGAGAATCACATGCCACCGATCATGCGCCGTTTTTTCTGGTATATCAACAAATATTTCATGGTGCCGATGTTCCGCCTGGGGTTGGGGGAATTATTTGGAAACCCGCTGAGCGGTTATATTATGGTAATGAAACCGATTGGCCGCAAAAGTGGGAAACAATTTTATACCCCGGTTAATTACGCCATCCGAAATGGCTGTGTGTACTGCCTTTCGGGTGGCCGACGTACCTCGGATTGGTTCCGCAACCTGTTGGCCCACCCCGAGGTTGAGATCATCTTGCCGGGTGGGGCAATTTTTGCCCGCGCTGAGGAAGTCAACGACCCTGACGAGCGCTGCATGATGGCCCGCCAGGTGTTGATCAACGCCGGGTTTGCGGGCTTTTTCGAAGGCTATAATCCGCGCAACATCAGCGATGAAGAATTGCAAGAAAAAATCAGCGATCTGCCGGTGCTGCGTTTCACGCCCTTGGGTGTGGGCAATGGCGCTGCGGACCCGGCCGGTTGGGCCTGGGTTTGGACAGTGGTAGCGCTGCTTGCCCTGATTTTGGGCCGGGTAACGAAAAAGCCATCCGCATGAATCCACAAAAACCCCATGGATTCCGTGTCTCAGTGGTGAATGAGCCTCTCAATTGAAAAATCGCGGAATTGCCAAAACCACAGGCGTTGGTATATAATGCCCCCGGCCACAAGTTGTAAATTCACCCTAAAAAAGTAACTTGTGACCGGAAGGGTATAATTGCGGCATGGAAACGGCCCAAGTGTTCCGCCCCACAACCATCCCGCGCACCGGTGAGCGCAACGCCTGGATTTTGAGCGGTTTCGCGATTGTGATCGAAGTGCTCATGATCTGGCGTTTTTCCACGCCCCCAGCCTGGATTACGATTTTGACGGTTTTCTTGCTGCTCTCGGCCACATTAATCAGCCTGAGCAATTGGGTTGATCGCAAAACCACCCTGATTTTGCAACCCGATGGCGTGGAATATCGCAACGGGCTGCGCAACGTTCACCTGCAATGGGATCAGATCGAAAAGGTGCGCGTTGCCGGTGACCGCTGGGGGCAGCGCGTCCACGTTTGGGGTATGGGAGCCAACTTCAATTTCAGGTTGTTGAGCGAAGTTGAATACCAGGGCAAAGTGCGCGGCCAGATGGGTTTCCCCGAAGGCGAAACCATCCTAAAAAAAATCTTAAAATCCAGCGGCCTGAGCCTCACAAAAACTGACGATCAGGACCGTTATTATGCCCGTCCGTAGGGACGGGTCATCTGATGGCACGTCCCTGGCGCTCTCACCCTGCGAGGGCGCTTTTTGTTTGTAATTCCCCTCACCCATGATCCCCTAGCGGGGGTGAGGATATCGAAAAATGGAGACAGATTATGAACCAAATGAGCATTGATGAACAAGTCGCATTGTTGATGCAAGGCACGGAATACGGTGATGAGCATCTCAAACAGGCCATGGCCAAAGAGCTGCGNNCTGCGCCAGTTTCAGGAGTTGGGCCACGAAGTCACTTTTGTGGTGGGTAATTACACCTCGCTGATCGGCGACCCCTCCGATAAGGATGAACTGCGCCCGCAACTCACCCAGGAAGAAGTAGCGCACAATGCCAAAACCTATGCCGAACAGGCCTTCAAAATTTTGGACCGTGACAAAACCAAAATTGTCTTCAATGCCGAGTGGCTTTCAGAATTGAGCTTCTACGAAGTCATCCAATTGGCCTCCAATTTCACCGTGCAGCAGTTTCTCACCCGCGAGAATTTCCGCAACCGCTGGGATAAGGGCGAACCGATCTATCTGCACGAAACTTTCTATTCCATCATGCAAGGCTACGACGCCTACGCCTTGCGCACCGACATTCAAGTGGGTGGCACCGACCAGTTGTTCAACATTGTCACTGCGGCCCGCAAATTGATGACCTTCATGGGAGAAAAGCCCAACATTGCCATCATCATGGGCATTTTGCCGGGCACCGATGGTGAAATCAAGATGAGCAAATCGCTGGGTAATCACATCTCCCTCACGCTTGAACCCGTCGATATGTACGGCAAAGTGATGTCGGTGCCCGACAAGGCCATGGGTGATTTCTACCGCTTTTTGACGCGTTTCACTCCCGCAGAGATCGCCGCCATTGAGACTGATCTGGCAACTGGGAAACTGCACCCCCGCGATGCAAAAATGAAACTGGCATTTGAAATTGTTTCCATTTACCAGAGTGAAGCCGCAGCCCAAGAGGCCCAGGCCGCCTTCATCCGCGTTTTTCAACAGGGTGACGTGCCCGCCGAGATGCCCGAATATACCCTGCAAGATGGGGATACCGTTATTCAGGTGATGCGCAACGCCAAAATGATCAGCAGCAACAGCGAAGGTCGTCGCATGGTTGATCAGGGCGGCGTCAGCCTGGATGGCGAAAAGCTCGACGATCCCATGGCCCCTTTCCCGGGTCCCGGCGTGCTGCGGGTAGGAAGGCGCAAATTCCTGCGTGTGGTAGCCTGATTATCAAAGTGCGGTGTGCGAAAGTGCGCCGCACTTTTTGATTCGCTTGCGAACTGACAAAGATACGGTATCATTAGTTTACGGTGTACAATGTATGCTGTACGATCAATTGGTCCTACCAACCCCTAATTGGAGTCGCATATGCAACCCGACCTGACCTCAGAAATCCTTGAACTTGTTCGTTTTACCTCTACCAATTTGCCCCCCGATATTGAGAAGAAGTTGCGCGCCTCGGTAGAACAGGAAGAATCCGGTTCAGCCGCCAAAGGTGCGATGGAAACCATCGTCAAAAATGTGGAGATGGCCCGGCAAAACTCCACGCCCATTTGCCAGGATACCGGCACNNCCCATTTTCTATGTGCACTACCCCGAAGGCTGGAGCACCCGCAAACTCAAAACTCAAATCCAGGCTGCGGTGATCGAAGCTACCCAAAAATCCTACTTACGACCCAACTCGGTGGATGCCCTCAGCGGCAAAAATACCGGCAACAATACCGGCGATGAGCACTATCCCACCATCCACTTTGATGAGATCGATGAGGATCAACCCCTGACCATCGAATTAATGCTCAAAGGCGGCGGCTGTGAAAACGTTGGCGCGCAGTACAAACTGCCCGATAACCGTTTAGGGGCCGGCCGAGACCTGGAAGGTGTGCGCAAAGTCGTGCTCGATGCCGTCCATCAGGCGCAAGGCAAGGGCTGCGCGCCCGGTGCTTTGGGCGTGGCCATCGGCGGGGATCGCGGGGCCTCGTATCTGGCCTCCAAAGAAGCTCTCTTTCGCAATTTGGAAGACGAAAACGAAAACCCGACCCTGTCTGAGATGGAAAAACGTCTGACCGAAGAATCCAACCAATTAGGTATCGGTCCGATGGGCTTCGGCGGCCAGACCACCGTTTTAGGCACCAAAATTAAAGGGCTGCACCGCCTGCCGGCCAGCTACTACGTTTCGGTTTCGTATATGTGCTGGGCTTACCGCCGCCGCAAACTGACTTATACAGATGGCAAGGCAAGTTACGAGTAAGCCACCAATCGCTACAAAGTTGGCTTTCATATCGCGGTCACGCCGAATAGTGAGATAAGTATGGAAACATCTGCCGGGATCATCAAGGAATTGAAAGAAAATGTTGGGTTCAATCAACCGGTTGATTTTATGCACCTATGCAAAGGGGTGCCGGTAGTGATCAAAGGGCAGATTCAAGAAATCCGGGAGGAGAGCATCCTCTTCACGGTGGAGCCGCCCGATTCGATCTGCCTCGCCTGGGATGCACAAACCACCATTTTGCAAGATGTTTTCATGAGCGGTATCCTGGCCCGGGTTGTGCATTTTGACCCCGTAGAGGGCACCGTTGAACTGGATCAATTTGTCTTTGCGGACCGCGGCTTCGGCGACCGCGCCATCGTGCGCGTAGAACCGGAAGCCCCGATTGCCGCCGAACTTATTTTGGAAAAAACTTCGCTGTTCTGTAGCGTGGTCGACATCTCCCTCAGCGGGTTCGGACTTTTAGCGGAATCAGCCCCGGATGGGGTCTTCAGCAAAGGGCAGGCCGGCAGCCTCAAACTGAATCTGGCAGGTCGAGCAATTGAAATCACAGGAAACCTGGTGGGCGTTTTCCCACAAGAAGGAGGAACTATCCGCCTGGCCATGTCGTTCACGCCCGATACCCCAGGGCAGGCCACTGTTTCCCGTTATATCACCCGGCGCCGCGCTGAAATCCGAGATGGGATTGCCCAGGCTTACCAGGAGGCCACCCAAAATCGGGCCTGATCGGTATGACAAGCTTCTCAGATAAAATTCAAGGCCGCCTGCTCACGCTGGCGGCTCTCTTTATGGGGCTTTTCGCCCTGGCACTCACGCTCGCACCCGCCGCCCGCGCCCGCTCCTGGCAAACGGATTATCGTTGGGATCAC
Source organism: Chloroflexota bacterium (assembly GCA_003513015.1). GTDB lineage: Bacteria > Chloroflexota > Anaerolineae > Anaerolineales > UBA11858 > UBA11858. The sequence continues at coordinate 5,271 of DOTA01000380.1, read as the reverse complement.
TGGTTGGGGTATTTTGTTTGGTTGGGCGGATTTTGGATGTTACACCGAGCCTCCCGGCACTGGCTGCCCCAACGGGATGCGTACCTACTGCCCCTGATCGCCGCTCTTTCGGGTTGGGGCCTGCTGACCATTTGGCGGCTGACGCCCTATTACGGCCTGCGCCAAACCATTTGGCTGGCCCTGGGGTTGATCATTTTCAACCTGGGTTTGCGTCTGCCCCCAGATTTGAAATTTCTGCAGCGCTATAAATACATCTGGCTCACGGGCGGACTGCTGCTCACCGCTCTAACCCTGATTTTCGGCACCAACCCCATGGGCTATGGGCCGCGCATGTGGCTGGGTTGCTGCGGCGTCTATTTACAACCCTCCGAGCCGCTCAAACTTTTGTTGATTGTTTTCTTGGCGGCCTATTTTGCGAATTGGCAGGGGTTGTTAGCAGCAAGTCACAAGTTACAAGCGGCAAGCGGCAAGCCACAAGTTACAAGCCACAGGCTACCAAACGCAAGCCACAAACGGACAGTAGCAAAGGGGGAAGCACTACCCACTACCCACTCCACACTACTCGCCACGCTTCAGGTACTCATCCCCACCGGGATCATGACCGGGCTGGCTCTGCTTTTGTTGGTTGTGCAGCGCGATCTGGGCACGGCTTCGATTTTTATCTTCATCTACGCCGTGATGGTCTACCTGGCAACTGGCTGGCGCTGGGTTCCCCTGATCTCTGCCGGCGTTTTGGGGGCAGCCGGCGCGCTGGGCTACCTGCTTTTCGATGTGGTGCGCCTGCGCATCGAAGCCTGGCTCAACCCCTGGCTCGACCCCACCGGGCGCTCCTACCAGATTGTGCAATCCCTGCTGGCCGTGGCGAATGGCGGCATTTTTGGGCGCGGCCCCGGCATGGGCAACCCCACCCTGGTGCCGGTATCCCATTCCGATTTTATTTTCGCAGCCATCGCCGAAGAAACCGGGCTGATCGGCGGCCTGGGGCTATTGCTGTTGATCGGATTCTTCGTGCATCGCGGCCTGCGCATCGCTATCTGGGCTGAAAACCCCTTCAAGCAAATGTTGGCCGCCGGGCTAACAGCCTTTATCAGCGCCCAAAGCATCCTGATTATTGGTGGCAACTTGCGCCTGCTGCCCCTCACGGGCGTGACGCTGCCCTTCGTCTCTTACGGCGGCTCCTCGCTGCTGGTTTCACTGCTAGCCGGGCTGCTCCTGCTGCTGATGAGCGCACCCACCGGAGACCGTCAGGCGCAACTCGAAGAAAGCCAGCCCTTAAACCTTTCCAGCGACCGGCCGCGATCCGCGGTCAGCGTACCGATCACATATCTTTCCGGGTTGCTTCTCAGCGCCACCTTGCTCGCCGCACTGGCCGCCGGTTGGTGGGGCTACCTGCGCGGCCCCGATCTGCTCACCCGCAGCGATAACCCCCGCCGGGCCATCGCCGACCGCGAAGTTTACCGCGGCAGCCTGCTGGCGCGCGGCGATCTCATTTTAGCGGAAACCAGCGGAAAGGTCGGCGCACTCACCCGTCAATACAGCACGCCTGGCCTGGGACCCATCACCGGTTACAACCATCCCGTCTACGGCCAATCCGGCCTGGAGGCCAGCCTCGACCCTACCCTGCGCGGCGTGGAAGGCAACGATCCCTGGCTGGTCTGGTGGCATCACCTGGTTTACGGCCAACCCCCGCCCGGCCTGGATGTGCGCCTGACCCTCGACCCCCAACTGCAAGCCCTGGCCGATGATCTGCTCAACGGGCATAGCGGCGCGCTGATTTTGCTCAACGCCGAGAGCGGTGAAATTTTGGTGATGGCCTCCCACCCCGGTTTTGACCCGAATTTGTTGGATGAAAATTGGGAAACGTTGATTCAGGATCCGCGCGCCCCTTTGATTAACCGTGTCACGCAGGGGAGCTACCCCACTGGAAATTTGAGGGGGTTGCCCTTTATGCAGGCCGCAGCCAGCCCGGAGGTGGCACGCCTCTCCCTGCGCCTGCCCCTGGCAGAATCCAACTTCCCCACAGAATCCACACTCATAGAGGCCGCCTTCGCCGCGGCTTCGCTGAGCAACGGCGGCCTGCGCCCAGCCGCCCGGCTGGCGCTCTCGTACCGGCATCCTGAACAGGGCTGGCTGGTCTTCTCCCCGCTAGGGACGCTGACCCGGCTGCTGCCGCTTTCGGAGGCCGATGCGCTGGCCACGGCCAACCAGTCCGCGGATTTGGGCTTCTGGCAAATCACGGAAGTTCCCGCCGAGGAAGATTTAACCTGGTACCTGGCGGGGACTCTGCCCGACAGCCGCGGCGTCCCTCTCACCCTGGCGCTCGTGCTGGAGGAAGATGACCCGGCCCTGGCGCAGGAGATTGGGCAGGCGGTGTTGGTCGGGGAAAAATAGTGGGGAGACACCTACTCCCTGTTAACCGCTTACTTCCCTGCCACCTGCTGCGACATCATCATCAATTCGACGCGCTCGGTCCAGCCGACTTTATTCCAGAACTCGATGGCTTCCTGATTACCACCAAAGACGAACAGGTGGCATTTGGCGATGCCGATTTGCATGAGAGCGAACATGCAGCGCCCCACCAGGGATTTGCCGATCCCTTGTTTACGGTGCGACGTGGCGACCGCGAGGTGATGGATATATCCCCGCCGGCCATCGTGGCCGCACAGCGCCGCCCCCACGATTTCTTTGCCATCCACAGCGACATAACTCAGGCCCGGGTTACGCTCCAAAAAGCGCTTGATGCCTTCTTTCGAGTCGGCATCACTCAGGCCGATGCCCTCGGTGTTCTTCCATAGGGCGTAAACCTCTTCATAATCTTTAATTGTCATTTCACGAATTTGCGTGCTCATGTAGNNATCAAGCTTTGCTTTCAAATCCACGATTTTCTGATCGCGCTCGCCAATGGCACCGATCAAACGCGCTTGTTCAGCGCGTAGTTCACGGTTTTCCTGTTCGGCCCGCGCCAGCCGCACGGCTCCGGTACGCCCCAAACTGCGCCCACCCAGAATTTCAACCAAGAGCACAATTTGGTAGCCAATCACTCCTACCAGCACCACCCACCATTGACGAATGACGATGGCGGTGATGATACTCATCCCAAAGATAATCCAGCCATAAATATTGAGAAAGAACCAGAAAGGGCGTTGTTTCATGGTAATTCAGTGGGGAGTATGGAGTGTAGGGTGAACAGCGGTATGCAATAAAAAGCATCGTTAGCCCTTAACACATTGCACTTCATGCTCCACGCCATCCTATTGTTCCGCGGAAATCGCATTGTAGATTTTTTCAATCTGAGCCGGATCAGCGCTGAAGAATTTACCGTTGGTGCGGTTGGCAATTCGCAACAGCAAATCGGAGTCTGCACCTTCGCCATAGGCAATCGTGAAGATTTTGACGCTCTCGACACTTTCTCCACTGGGCAAACAACCCAACATTTGATTTTCGCTGCGCACACTGGAGGTATCTAGCCCATCAGAGAGCAGCACGATACCATAGAGGCGTTTCTCCTCATTGGCCTGATCCTCCGCTTGAAATTGATCCGTTAAATTAATGGCCTCACATACCGAATCATAGAGAGGGGTGTTGCTATCTGCCAGCAAGCCGCGCATCCGCTGGGCCAGGGATTCGCCAACTTCACCCGCGCGCCCGCCTTCATCCAGCATGATGACCCCATCTCCCTGGTAGATAAGCACATAGACTTTATCATCCGGAGCCAACCGTTCAACGAAGTTAACCGAACTGGCAATGGCATTTTTGATTTTGTCACCTTCCATACTACCGGAGGTATCAAGCACCAGCACAATCGTGGCCTTTTTCTTGGTTTGGTAGAAAACATCCTTCACTGCTTCGGCTGCATCAGCCGGCGGGCTTTCGTAGGCCGGGACGGTATCGGTCGTGACGCGCGGATCAGTGCCGTTTTCCAGCGAAAGCGGAGCATGCAAGGCAATCGAAGAGGTACGCGGGCGCAAATAGTTGTCAACCGCCAGCGCTTGCTGTTCCGGGGCCAACAGATAATCGCGGAAGATTTTGGCGGCCTCAGTTTGTTCGTCCGAGACCCAATCAGTCTCTAAAATGCAGTAAGGATGCTCGCTCCAGAATGTGCCTTCCGCGGGGAAGATAAATACCAAGGGGAAGCGCAATTGATCGCCATAATCGGCATTAGTTTTGAGGGTTTCGGCTTCACTGGAGGTGATGGCGTGCAAGTACGTAGGGCCACGGTTAGCCATAACCGCCATTAAAGTTTGATTCTGAATCCCATAATGGTAGGTGTTTAACTCCACCCGGTGAAAAGCTTCTACCACGGAATCAGAGTAGACCTGATCGGCGGTTAAGCCCGAGGTGGTACCCAACGTGGAATAGGCCAGGGCAGTCATCATTTGCAACCCCACATTAGAATAGGCTGGATGAGTATGCCCAAATTTGAATTGCCCCCACTCCGGATGCCCTACGGAAGCCCAACCATCAGGGTTGGCCGAAAGATCTACAAGATCATCCCAACTGATGGGTTTATCCGGCCAGCCCAGGGCTTCGGCCATAGGCCGCCACATGGCAAATCCACTGGGGGCAAAAACGGTTGTCGGGCAATCCTGCGAGATCAGCATCCGCCCGGTTCGGTCGCGCCAAACCTCATTGGCGCCAGCCACCCAACTNNTGCTGAGAACCCCCGGAAGTCACGTGCGTTACCCGCACAAAAATGGTTTCACCCGAAGCAATCGTAGGGCCATCGGCGTTAAAGCGCTCGACCATCAGATTCATCCAATCTTGTTTGGTATTGGAGGAGGCGACATCGACCACGATGGAACCCTTGGGGGCCGCCGGGAACTCTTCGGCCGTGCTGCCTACGCCACCAGACCCGCCTGAAATCAATTTGGGGATAATTAAAGCGCCCGCAATGATGCAACCAAAAAACAATACGGCAACTGCCACCACGATTGGACCCCAGGGAATGCGAGATTTTTCCGAGTACATGTTAACCTCCTGAGAAGAAAGAATGAATCTGTGCGCAAATAATTTTCATCTCAAGTATACATTGGTTCGCGCCGGGATTTTCGGCCATTTTATGGATGCCGCTACCTGGAACTGACCACCACCCTGAAACCTAAAAAGGGGTAAAAATACCCGGGAGGATATCCCCGCCGATAGGAGGTGCGCGCCCCAAAAGCCGTATCATTGAAAGAGCCGCCCCGCACCACCCGTAAGTCTTGCGTGGGGAATAATTCATCGGCTAGGGGCGGATAGGGGCTAGAAGTCCACTCTTTAACGTTGCCGCAC
>DOTA01000252.1 GCA_003513015.1 Chloroflexota bacterium | reverse complement strand
GGCCGAATGACCATCGCCACAGTATCAAGGGTGCGCGACCAAGGGGCGCGGGAATAATAACCGGCCAGGCCACCGATGATATTCCCCAATGTCCAGTTGATAATTGTGGTGGTCAGCAACAGACCTAAAGTCCAGGGCAAAGCCTGGGCGATCAGTTCATTTACCGGGGTGGGGAATTGGAAGAAAGAAAGCCCAAAATCTCCATGAAATAATCGTTTCCAAAAGGCGATGTACTGATCGAACATCGAACCTTCNNGGATCGGATGGTGATAAACGGGGAATTAAGAAAACGGCGGTGATTCCCAGAAAAATAACTAAAAAATATTGAATTAGTCGTGGTATGAGATACCCTTTGATAAAATTCACAACTATTTCCTCTCGATCTCTTTGCTATACCCTTCACGGGCACAAATACGCTTTTCTAGCAGGCAGGAGGCGCAATTTGTGCCCGGTGGCATTATATTTGGAGGAAATCCCCCCGGACAGGGGATTATTTCTGCCCGGAGGGATCATTGTTTCAGGGATTATCAGGTTATTTCCCGGTTGGCGTCAGGAAGGGGGTCATGTATTTGAAGGGACCCCAGTGGGTGTAGGGCTGAGTATAGGGGTTCTCAGACCCAGGCCAGTTACCCCAATAGTATTGGTCCCAAGAAACAAACCCGATGTATCCAAAGGTTGGGATACCCGGCATGGATTCAACAGCCAGTTTCAACCCTTCGATACCGGCTGCGATGACGGCTTCCGTGTCTGCCGGATCGGTGTTGCGTAGTTGCTCGATAACGGCATCCATTTCGGGGGTTGACCAGCGGGAGGTGTGTCCCTTGGTCAAGGTTCCGACTGGTTCAACGTAAGCGGAATTGTAGGCATCCAAAACTCGATACAAGTCGGCGCCAGCACCCCAAGGTTCATAGGCGGGCCAGTTACCGGCTACATCAAAATCTCCATCCCCGGTCAGCGCACTGACGTTATCCGAGGGGATGTGGACGGCATCGATGCCAAACTGCTTCCACTGTTGAGCGGCGGCGGCGGCATTCTTGAATTCCAGGTGGGAGGTATCCGAGCGGCTGAGGATTTCGATCTTCCAAGGAGTGCCATCCGGCAAAAGCCACATGCCATCAGCATTCTTCGAGAAACCGTTCTTTTCCAGCAGCAAGGCAGCTTCATCGGGGGCATATTTATACCAACCGAGGCCGAAGGCCTGATCCTGGGCAGCTGCATCTGTGGGAACCACATAGCCGCGGCTCGCAGCATATTCCATCACGCGCTGAGGCGCATCTGTATCGTAAGGTTTGAAGGTTTGACCATTGCCCAAATCGAGGGTGAACTCCGACAGCCATTGTTCCATCGGGGCGATAAAATCGGCCGGATAAGAACCCAAGGAGGGGATGTGCACCGGGCTTAAAGTTCCCACGCCATCCACAGCCTGGCCGTCATACTCGGCAATGTCGATTGCCAGCAGCAATGCCCAGCGGACATCTACATTGTCGAAAGGCGCTCTCGCGGTATTGAAGGTTAAGCCCGTGAGGGCCGGATCGTTGTTGACTACCCAGGGGAAACCGGGTTGGTAGGCACGATTGGTGTCGCCTTGCGCTAAAGAAGCTTTTAAACCTTCAGCCGAGAGATCGACAGCATCAAGTTGGTGAGTCAGTTGTGCCAAAATCTTAGCGCCTTCGTTGGCAAAAGCCTGGAAGACGATATATTTAGGTTGGGGCTCGCCATAAAGGATTCCAGTGGGGCTTTTATCCCAATCTTCACGCTTCTCCCAGATGGTCCAGTAGCCGGCATCATCATAGCTGTGTAGCTTGTAAGGGCCAGTACCAATGAAGGGGTTAAACTCGAAGGTAATCGGATCTTCGATGCCCTCAAAGATGTGCTTGGGCATAATCCAGGTGCAGCCCCAACGATCGAGGAAAGTAGTGTGGAAACGGGAGTTAGGCATCAACAATTCAAACTCGACCGTGTAGTCATCGGGAGCCGAGACGGAAGCAACGTTTTCAACCATAAAGTTATGGCTATTGAAACCTTCAAAGGCCATTAGCTCTTCAACAGTGAAAACCACGTCGGCAGAGGTAAAGGGTTCACCGTCGCTCCAGGTTACGCCCTGGCGCAGCGGAATCGTCACTTTGGTGAACTCGGCATTGTAAACCGGATCGCCAGCCGCCAGGCCGTTGACGATCTCGCCGGTAGCGAAATCAACCGACCAGAGCGGCTCATTTGCCAGGTTCTGCATTCCGCGGTCGCGCCACTTCCAGCCAACCCACTCGTTGAAGTTACTGGGTGATCCCACGCGTCCGGTGAGGATGCCAGCAATGAAGGTTTCGCTTCTAGGCAATACACCCAGGACTGCGGGAGCTTCTTCTTTGACAACCGGCACAGGGGTTGGTGTTACTTCAACTTCAACCTCTTTGATAACTTCCACCGTTTCAATAACGGTTTGGCCTTCTTTTTCAACAACTACGGTTTCGATGACTGTAACCGTTTGAATAACAGTTTGAGGTTCTGCTGGTGTACAGGCGGCGAACACCATCGCTAACGCAACCAGCAACCCTACGAATAGTAACTTTTTCATTTTCATCCTCCAAGTGATTAATTAAGGTTTTGACAATATTTAACAATTTGGAAGCACATAATTTTATCGATAGCAACCTCCTTCGTAATGCTGCCCGATCTCTCCGGTAACGTTACCGGAACGGGTAAAAAAATTCTCAATTGAAACATCCCTTATCGCTCTCTCTCGATAGCGGTAATTTCACACGAAAGATTTACATGAATCCCGGATTACGAGTTGTGTTTGGATTTTATGCAAATCAGTTTCCAGGGTTTTGCCGTTAATTAATTTCACAATCATCTCAACCGCGATTGATCCCATCTCAGAAATAAACTGATCAACTGTGGTCAATGCCGGATTAAGAAAAACAGATTCCCGAAGATTATCAAAACCCACTACGGATAATTCTTCGGGAATCAGGACTTTCCTCTCTTGTGCTGCTTGATAAACCCCCATCGCAGTCTGGTCATTTGCTGCAAAAATCGCGGTTGGGGGATCATCCAATTGCAGTAATCTGTGAGTACATATCCTGGCGGTTTCGGTGGTGTAATCCCCGATCTCGATTAAGTTTTCATTGAAGGGAATCCCGGCAGCGGCTAAACCATCACGATAGCCTCGCAAACGCCGGCTGGCACTAACCAATTCGGACCGGCCATTGATAAATCCGATGCGGCGGTGGCCCAAGCCGATCAAATAATTCATAGCCTGAAGAGCACCATCCCGATTGGTTGAAATAATCGCGGGGCAATCTGGGCTTTCATTGTTGGGGTCAATCGCCACGATGGGGGCCGCGGTTGAAAAGTTGGTCGCTACAGGCGTAACAACAATTACGCCATCCGTAATACTGCCGTTCAACAAGGAGACGAAATAAGATTCCTGGGCTGCTGAAGCATTTTTACGAACGTCGCCATTGGTATAAACAATCAGATCATAATCCGATTGAGCAATCGCCCGATTAATCCCCTGCAAAACGGCGACCGAATAAGGTGCGGCTACATCCGGCATGATCAACCCGATCACATTCGTGCGGCGGCTGCGCATGCCCCGAGCTGCCAAGCTGGAAGCATAGCCCAATTCGGCAATAACTTGCTGAACGCGTTCATAGGTTTCGGCGGCCACATCGTCTTTATCATTGAGCACCCGTGAAACCGTCGAAACAGATACCCCGGCAGCGGCGGCTACATCATGAATGGTGATTGCTTTGCGAATTTGCTCCATCATATCTCTTCCGGCACCATTACCGGTAACGTTACCGGTATCCTTACCGATTATTTCATATTTTCAAAAGTCTGTCAACCGGGAATTTTGTTTTTCAATTTTGTAACGATTATTTGAAACATGCATCAAAGAAAGTAGGATGCAATTAACCTGGCTCTGAACCCAATAAACCAAGAAAATTATAGGAGATGATGAAATGAAAGCAAATTTAGGAACAGTAGACCGAATTCTACGTGTGATGTTGGCCCTCATTCTCGCGGTGTTGTACTTCACTGGCACGGTGACGGGCGCTTTCGGAATTATTTTGCTGATTTTGGGTGGCGCATTTTTGCTCACCGCCCTGCTCAGTTTCTGCCCACTTTACGTGCCCTTCAAATTCACCACACGTAAATCCTAGCCTGGGAACCTTTCAAGGGAGCGGGATNNCTTGCCAAAGAATTTGCCGGAAAAGTGAATTTTCTGGCAATCAACGCCGACGACCACCCCGATTTGATCCGGGAACTGAAGATTCTGGGCATCCCCACGGTGATGACGGTAGACGGCAAAAAACAAATCAGCCGAATGACCGGGGCGCAGCCGCCCGCAAGTTATCGGCTTGTGTTTGAAACCCTGGCTGCCGGTGATGAGATTTCGGCGATGCCCGTATCGCAACGCGATCGGTTCATGCGCTTGGGGATTGGCGCGATGCTCGTGATCCTGGCCTGGATGTATGCCACCTGGTGGCTGCTGCCGATCGGCTTGATCGTGATGTTTTGGGGGATTTATGATCGCTGCCCCATTTGGCGGGCAATTACGGGATACTTCAAGTCAAAAGTGAATTCCTAGGGGTATAAACTCTGGTTTTATAATCGTGTCATCAATTGTGAATTGGTGACACGATTATAAATTAGGGAAATCGTATCAGATTACACTAAACGAAGCATCTAAATCATGAGATAATTAAGGTCTGCTAGTGGGCGCGCCAAAGATGACAAATTGGTGATGCCAATGAAAGCATATAAAACACCCAATATCAACCAGTAAGGCAACAAAAATGGCGTTTCTGCATAACCTAAACCTCCCTAAGTCAAAAAATCTCCTTCGGGCAATCATCCCGCTCTCAGCCGGGATATTTCTATCGGAGGTGATCGCTATGCTCTTGGTTCGAGCCTATCAAGGGCCTTATACGATAACCATTCTGTTCGATGCAATCATTACCACGACTTTAATGCTGCCATTAATTTATTTTTTGTCTTACCGCCCTCTGATGAGACATATTGCAGAACAAGAGCGATCCGAAAATATTATGAAAGTGCGTTTGCAGTTGATGGAATTTGCATCTTCACATACAGTGGATGAATTATTGCAAAAAACACTGGATGAAATTGAATCTCTGACTGGCAGTGTGATTGGCTTCTTCCATTTTTTTGATAAGGATCAGAAAGCCCTGTGGCTGCAAGCCTGGTCCACAAATACGCTCCAAAATATGTGCAAGGCCGATGGGCAAGGGAGCCATTACAGTGTAGATCGAGCGGGAGTATGGGCGGATGCAATCCGCCAGCGCCAAGCAGTTGTTCACAATGACTATCCTTCGTTGGTCGATCGCAAGGGCACGCCCGAAGGCCATGCGCCCATTTCTCGGGAAGTATCTGTCCCGATTCTGCGGGGCGATCAAGTGATGGCAATTCTCGGAGTAGGAAACAAACCGCGAGATTACACAGCAAGTGATGTGGAACTTATTTCAACTTTGGCCGATTTTTCTTGGGATATCATTGCTCGTAAACAAAGCGAAGAAGCGATGCGCGCAAGTGAGGAGAAATTTCGCACACTGGTTGACTGGACATATGACTGGGAAAAGTGGATTGATCCGCAAGGCAATATTATCTACACTTCTCCATCTTGCGAACGTATTACTGGTTGCCGCCCTGAAGAATTCATGTCCAACCCTCGCTTACTGATAGATATTGTTCACCCGGATGATCAAAGTGCCTATGCTGAGCATAAGCATTTACTTCATGACGAACGTGCCGAAGCCAGTAGTATAGAATATCGCATCATTGCCCGCAACGGAAGTGAACACTGGATCGAACATATTTGCCGCCCTTTGTTTGGGAAAGATAGCCGATATTTGGGTAGGCGCATCAGCAGCCGTGATATTACGCAACGTAAGCTAGTCGAAAAAGAAATCATCGAGAGCAATCAAAAAGAAAAGATTCTAACTGAGACACTTCACACCATGCAGTTAGAGATTGCCCGCGATTTGCACGATACGGTAGGGCAGAATATCGGCTACCTGCGGATGAAGCTAGATCATCTCTCCGAAACAGGTTTGCAAACCAAGTTAGATCTGAAAACCGAAATCGAAAATATGCTCAATGTAGCCAACGAATCCTATGATTTAATCCGAGGCACACTGGATATCCTCCAATCCGGCGGGCTGGTCAATCCAATTTCGGTGTTCAAACAATATGCTAGTCAGATTGAAGAACGGTCAACGTTCAAGATCGAGGTTGAAAGTCAGGGTTTTCCGAGGCCATTATCATCCTATCAGGTACGCCACCTTTTCTTTGTCTTTCGAGAAGCCCTCAGCAATATCGAAAAACACGCAAACGCCGCTAAGGCATTTGTGGAATTTGACTGGAATGATGATCATTTAGCTCTGCTGATCGCCGATGATGGTTGTGGGTTTCATGTGAAGGATACTTCAAATGTTGGCCATTATGGATTAAAATTCATGCAGCAAAGAATCGAGTCATTAAATGGCATATTTTCAGTCCAATCCACAGATGATTATGGTACAAGCATCAAAATTACCCTGCCCTATGATGAAAAATAATGCGGTTTTATTGTTTTTGGTGCGAATTCAGCGATATGGGGAGTGCAAATGATTAAACTCGTGATTGTTGATGACCATGCCCTTTTCCGTGAGGGATTAGCCTCAATCCTTCGGCTTGAACCAGATATTGAAGTTGCTGGTTTGGCTGGATCAGTTCAACAAGCCACTGAAATGGTCCACAGGTTGAAACCGGATATCGTTCTCATGGATTTCACCCTACCAGATGGAACGGGAGCAGACGCGACCCGAGAAGTGCTTTCTGAGCACCCCGATTGCAAAATCATCTTCCTGACAATGTCAGAGAGTGATGAAAATTTGTTTGCCGCTATTCGCGCCGGAGCCAGAGGGTATCTACTAAAAAATATGAGTCCCTCAAAATTAGTCGCGGCGATCAGATCCGTTCAGCAGGGCGAAAGCGCACTATCGCGCTCCATGACACTTCAGTTAATGGAAGAACTTTCTCGCACAAAAAAACCTGAACGCATAGGGGATGCGGCCTTGGCGAAATTAACTCACCGAGAATTGGATGTGCTACGCGAATTGGCCACTGGAAAAACCAATCAAGAAATTGCAAATAAGTTATATCTTTCCCAAAATACAGTTAAATATCATGTTCACTCGATCCTCGACAAACTCAACCTGCCCGATCGTAGATCAGCGGCAAAATTTGCCAAGGAGCATGGCGTTTCGGAATAAGCCAGATCGATTAGGATTAATCATAGGGTTAATCCCATGCCCAAAAGACCACCCTCGAGGTGGTCTTTTTTTTAATCCCCTATGGTTGATCTCGATGGATTTCCTTAGCGCCACACATGCGCTATTCTAAGGGTGATAATTTAGAGATAGGAAATGCTTGCAAATGGATCCCAAAAATCTTTCAACTCGATCTGAGGTCACAAAATCGCGATGATACCAAAAACCATTGTTTTATGGAGTCAAGATGATCTCTTAAGCTCTTCTGTTGAACTATTTTTGGCAAATCAGAAAGGATGGAATGTGATCAGTATTTCGAACGAAGAAAATTATGATGAATTGATGCTTGCAGTAAATCGAGTAAACCCAGATGTTGTCATTATTCATCAAAAAGACCCAAATTTATATCTTAATCTGCCGGCAATCTTATTGCACGATCACCCCAAATTAAAGGTGGTTACGCTGAGCCTGAATAATAACCTGATGGAAGTGTATAGCAAGCAAGATATCCTCGTCAAATCGACCTCCGACCTGATCTCAGTGGTGGATGCTGATTTAGTGAATTGATATCAGTAATGAAAGAGAGAGGAGTAATTTATGAATCTAGTTTGGCCATTCATGGAAAAGTTTAATAGTCATTGGAATTCATTTATCGTTCAGAAAGATACTTGTAAGGAGAAATATTATGTTTAGTAAAAGGTTGATAAATATTATCGTTTCGTTGATGGTGTTCTCCACACTGATTATCCGTGGTGTCATCAGCGTTACAGCCATGCCAGCGAACCCGGTGGACGAAACCAAAGTTCCGCACTACTTCGGACCGTACCCCAACTGGGCCAATAGCCCATTCACGCTGCCGGATGTCGCGGTAGAGATTATTGGCGACGGTGCGGGGGCCACTGCCATCGCCTCAGTCGGGGCAAACGGAGCCATCACCGATATCACCCTCACCGATCCTGGCAGTGGTTACTCATCGGCACAGGTCAGCATCACTGGTGGGGGCTCGGGGGCCAGCGCTGACGCCGTGGTCAACACCTCGGGTGCGGTCACCAGCATCACGGTGAACAACCCAGGCGGCGGCTACACCCAACCTATCGTAACCATCTCTGGTGGCGGCGGAACCGGCACGCTCATTCAGGTCGGGAATCAACTTATCGCCCGGCAATACGCCACCGACTTCGCAACGGGGCCGGGTGTTCTTGGTCCCGTCCTTGTAGTTATCCCAACCACCATGCCAGCCAACGGTTTTGTAGCTGGGATATTGTATTTTAACCAGGCAACCCCAGGGGCAAGCACCACGCCTTCTGCCGGAAATCTGTTCCATGCTTACATCTTGCACCCAACCGGAAACCCCAATGAATACTCCGTCCTGTGGGATAGTGGAGAACAAACCGTTCCAGCCGCGGTAGATCCTGTTGGCGATATCGTTACGATTCCAGTTCCAAATATCGCGGTAACAGCTGGCGATACAATTGCTTTCTATGGCGAGGGTATCCCGCTCGACGATCTAGGAACGGGTTCGGACACGCTCAGCTATCCAGCCCCATCAGCACCCCTGGCAGGCGGCATACTTACGCTCGGTGGAGTAGATTTCCCCGTCTATAGCCAGACCCGGACATATTCCTTTGCTGCTGACGTGGTCGACACATCTGCCGTTGCTCCGTTGGTGGATGCTACGGCAACGGCCTTTGGTGGGGTAGATCAGGTGCTATTGGTTGATGGTGGCAGCGGTTATACCATGCCAACTGTGGATTTCGATCTACCGGATTCTCCCGATGGCGTACAAGCTTCAGCCCACGCTGAGTTCGACTCGACTACAGGCACCATCACCGCGGTCGTGGTGGACAGCCCCGGATCCGGATACTCCTCACCTCCCAACGTGGTCATCCGAGATGGGACGATCTTCGATCCGATCAACAACGGCGGATCTGGCGCAACAGCCACTGCAACCCTGAAGATATTTTCGGTTGCGATGGATACCTATGGTTCGGGTTATTCGTCCGCCCCAACCGTAACCATCAACGACCCAACCGGAGCAGGAGCCACGGCAACAGCTACGGTCAATGCTGGATCTGTCACCTCCATCAACCTCACATCCCCAGGTTCGGGCTACATTACCCAGGGCGGTATCAAGAAATTCCAGGATGGACTGCCAATGCTGTGTGATCCCTCGCTGGGTTGCACCGACAACAACCTGGGCCAGCACCTACCCCTGGCTGTGCCAGATACGACAACTTTCTCGGTCGCCAATGGGTTCGCCGCAAACGCGGATTATTATGTAATCGCCCTGGTTCAGCACCGCGAGCAGATGAACTCTAGCCTGCCCCCCACCTTGCTGCGAGAGTACGTGCAGCTTGAAACACCCGATAATGCCTCCTGGAGCAAGCATGTGGCGTTACAGACGGACCTTCTGGACGGCACATCTGTCCCAGTCTTGATGCCCGACGGGTCTCAAGCGTACGCGGTAGATGATCCCCACTATCTGGGCCCGGTTATCGTGTCACAGAAAGATCGGGCGGTTAGGATTGTGTTTTACAACCTGCTGCCGACCGGCAGTGGCGGCGACTTGTTCCTGCCCACAGACTCGTCCTTGATGGGTTCCGGCATGGGCCCAATGGATATGATGGACCCAATGAATGATGGTACGGTCATGGACGGGATACGCAACCCCGTGTGCAGCGAGTCCCCAAAATCGATGGATTGCTTCAAGGACAACCGCGCCACCCTACACCTGCACGGCGGTATCACCCCTTGGATCAGCGATGGCACGCCACACCAATGGATCACCCCGGCCAACGAAAATACCCCCTGGCCACAGGGTGTCAGCGTTGAAGCTGTGCCTGATATGAACAATGTACCTGGCGTTCCCGATTGCTCAGCACCCACTGACGGCTGTATGGCGTTTTACTACACGAATCAGCAGAGTGCCCGCTTTATGTTCTACCACGATCACGCCTGGGGCATCACCCGCTTGAATGTGTATGCAGGCGAAGCCGCTGGCTACCTAATTACCGATCCAACCGAACAAAAACTGGTCAGTGATGGAATCATCCCGGCCGACCAGATCCCGCT
>DOTA01000160.1 GCA_003513015.1 Chloroflexota bacterium | reverse complement strand
AAAATTCACCAGATTGTGCTGGGGCTGCCCCCCAATTAAGGGCAGCCCCTTTGCATTCAAAAAGAGCTTCCAGGTGTGCGACACCTGGAAGCTCTTGATAGATTAATCGAAATTGGATTGCAATCGCGGTTGGTTTGTGGCTTACGCCGAGTAATTTCTCTGCGAACTGTTATTTCTGTTGCGCTGTGTGCGGCGATTGCGCTGCTTTTGGGATTGGCTCGATGATGGCTTCTGCGCTGGCTGGGGAGCGCGTGCCGCCACGCTGATGCTGGGTTCAAAACCGCCATAATCGAAACCCTGCAGGCGGCGTTGATCGATGCGCTCACCGAGCACCTTTTCGATATCCCGAATCATCAGGGCATCTTCCTGGCTGGCAAAAGTAAAGGCTTCGCCGNNATGCCGCGGGCGGCGATATCGGTGGCGACTAAAATATCGTACTTGCCCTCCCGAAAGCCATTGATGGCCTCCAGGCGGCGGTTTTGTGACATATTCCCTTGCAAAGCAGAAACGCGGTATCTGCGTTTTTCCAAATCCTGTGCCAGAAAACGGGCGCGGCGTTTGGTGCGCGTGAAAATCAAAACGCGCCCGGTGGCGGTTTCCTCAAGCATAGCAAATAACAGATTTTTTTTGAGACCATCCGGAACGGGGTAGAGCGCGTGTGAAACCGTTTCTGCTGGGGCAATCATGCCAACCTGGACGGTCACCGGCTTGACCAAAATGGTGTCGGCCANNTGCGGTCGGCCTCATCCAGCACCAAAACTTCCACTTTGGAGAGATCGATGGCGCGATCGCCGACCAGATCGAGCAAACGGCCCGGGCAAGCGACGACAATTTCCGCGCCGCGACGCAGGCTTTCGATCTGTTTATTTTTACTCACACCGCCATAGACCGTTACACTGCGAATCTTGGTGCGCTTGCCAAGATCGCGGGTCGCCTGGTGAATTTGTTCGGCGAGTTCACGAGTGGGAGCAACAACCAAAGCGCGCACCTGGCCCAGCGGGCCTTGGGTGAGACGCTGTAAGATGGGCAGCATGAAGGCCGCGGTTTTACCGGTGCCCGTTTGCGCCAAACCTAAAACATCATGCCCTTGCAGCACGATGGGGATGGCTTGTTCTTGAATGGGGGTGGGGATGCTGTATCCAGCAGATTTGATGCCGGCATTAATGCGCGGATCAAGGTTAAATTGTTCAAAATTCACGAGAAGTACTCCTTGACTTCATAGAGCCAAGTCGCACTCTCAGCCCAACACTTGAGGTTCTGCAATCTTCAGGGATAAACCGGAGAGAACCGAACTTTACTTATAAGTGTGCCCGTCACTTTGCGACGGGCACAGGGGGCAGAGTATACCCCTGATTGGGTGATCTGGCAAATGTCAAATGAATGCGGAAGATTGAGACGCAGAACAACGTTCAGAATAAATCAAGATCACCCCCGTAATTTTATTGAAACCCCAGGTTAAATCCGTCAGATGAGATAAAATAGAATCGTTGGTTCTGGTTCACATTCCTACAAGCCGGTGAGATACCAAAATTTGTGACTTTTTTACAGATAGGATAACGCATGATCTCCAACCCAATTGTCGAAACGATGCTCAATCGAAAATCCATCCGCAAATATAAAGCGGAGATGCCCGCGGATGAAGTGATTGAAACTGTGGTACGCGCCGGACAGCAGGCCCCCTTTGCTTCGCAGCTTTGCAGCCTGCTTTTGCAGCGCGGCCCTACAGAGACACCCTTCAATGCTCCGTTATTGTTCATCGTCTGTGTGGATTCCCATAAATGGGAGCTAATTATGGCGGAACGCGGCTGGCAAATGGATGCCGACGATGCCCTTTTACTATTACTGGGTTTTCAAGATGCCGCCCTGATGGCCGAAAACATGGTGGTCGCGGCCGAAAGCCTGGGGATGGGGAGTTGTTTTTTAGGCGGTATCCCCTTCGAATCTAAATCGATCATCAAAGAATTCAAACTGCCGCCACGCGTCTTTCCTATGGTCGGGCTGACGATGGGCTATCCGGCTGAGAATCCCCCGCCGCGGCCGCGCTACCCGCTCGACTTTGTGCTCTTCGAAGGCGAATATCCCCAATTCACACAAGAACAAATCAGAGAAGCGATGCAAATTATGGATGAAGGTTATCTGGCGCAAGATTATTACACCAAGCTAAAGGCCATGATCCCTCTCCGAGGCGAGCGCCAGGAAACCTACGATTACAAAACGTATAGCTGGACAGAGCACATCTCCCGCAAATGGGGGCAGCGCCTCTTTCCCAGTACGTTGCTCAAACATCTGCGGCGCTGCGGATTCAATTTATCAGATTAAAAAATTAGGTACTGGTAAAATTTCCAAAAAATCGCTACAATTAACTCAGTCGAATTCCAAAACCAAACGAAAGGAGGTTCTCCCATGCTTTACCACCCCAAAAGCGAAAATGGTCAAGGGCTTGTGGAATATGCTTTGATTTTACTGTTCATTGCTATTGCCATTATCGCGATATTATTGATTTTAGGGCCAACACTCGGTAATACCTATAGCAAAATTATAAATATTTTCCCGACTTAATATCTTTTTCTCAGCTTTCATTGCATCAATTTCTTCAATATTGCTGAAACAAAAAGCGAGACCTCAAAAAAAGGCCTCGCTTTTTGCTGATATCCACAAACCCCTCCTCCAGTATCTGGGTTTTGCTCAAATTGCAAGGAAAATCTAAGAGCATGAAAAAAAGGTTGGGGATTCGGAGATGTTCTCAATCTTCACTCAAAAATTGTAAAAGATACATTGACGCCGCGGGTG
>DOTA01000236.1 GCA_003513015.1 Chloroflexota bacterium | reverse complement strand
ATCGCCGAGATCGCCCCCGATGTGGTCAAAGACGCCCTGCGCATTAAAAAGATCGGCAATCAGATTTTGAGTATCATTGGCGGGCGCTCGGTGCACCCCGTGAGCGCCTGCGTGGGCGGCTTTTATAGCTTCCCCAAGGCTCAGGTATTGCGCGAACTGCTTCCCGATTTGCGCTGGGGATTGGAAAAATCCAAAGAGACGGTGCGCTGGGCCATGACGCTCGATTATCCCGAGATGGAAGTGGATTACGAATTTGTGGCCCTGCACCACCCCGGGGAATACGCCATTATCGAGGGTGAGATTCTTTCAAGCAAACGCGGTGTCACCCCCATCGAAAAGTTCGAGGAGATGTTCCCCGAACAGCACGTGCGTCACTCCAACGCCATCCACTGCCATACCGCCGAAGGTGAACCGTACATTGTTGGTCCGCTGGCGCGTTTGAATCTCAACGCTGCGCAACTCGGCCCTGCCGCCACAGCCATCATTGCCGAAGTTGGACTGGAATTACCGCTTACCAACCCCTACAAAAGCCTGATCGCTCGCGCCATCGAACTGGTGGAAGTCTACGAGTTGGCAATCCACTTGGTCGAAGCGTATCACCCTCAGGGTCTCAGCCATCCCGAGCTAAAACTTCAAGCCGGTTCCGGGGCGGCAGTCACCGAAGCGCCGCGTGGTCTGCTTTATCACCAATACGCTATCAACGCACAGGGTTTTATTCAACATGCTCACATCATCCCGCCCACGGCGCAAAATCTGGCGCGCATCGAAGCCGATCTCTGGCAACTGGCTCCCGAGGTGATTGATTTGCCCCAGGCCGAAGCTTCGTTGGCTTGCGAGCATCTGATCCGTGCCTATGACCCCTGCATTTCGTGCGCTACGCACTTTTTGAGGCTGACTATTGAACACATTTAATTTCATCGCAGAACGGTTCCGCTCATATCAAACTCGCCCTCTTTCCGAGAAAAAGAAACTCGTATCCGAAACGGGGCGGGATCATTCCAAAACGGCTAAAACCCTCATTATTGGGGTTGGCAACGAGTTCCGTGGCGATGATGCCGTTGGGTTGATCGTTGCCCGGCGCTTAGCTGCCCTCAAACTGCCCGAGGTTAGCGTGATCGAACAATCGGGCGAAGGTGCGGATTTGATCGGAGCCTGGTGGGGGGCTGAGTGCGTTTATTTGATTGATGCGGTTTCTGCGCAAGGTTTGGCGGGATCGACTTATCGCTTTGAAGCCCAGGATGAACCTCTCCCCGCTGAGACATTTGGCGTTTCATCCCACGCTTTAGGGGTGGCCATTGCCATCGAAATGGCTCGCAGCCTGGGGCAATTACCGCCAAAGCTAGTGGTTTTTGGTATCGAAGGTGGTAATTTTGACCTCGGAAACGGCCTCAGCGCCATGGTGCAACAAGCCGCGGAAAACGTGATCCGGCGGCTGCTTCAAGAAATTGGTGGATTGTAGCAAGGAGCTGTCTCCTCAGTTAGGACTGTCAGTGTGGCAAGCACTGGCAGTCCTTTTTAAACCAGAGGTGCTTGGGATGAATCAGGACCTTCTGATTTGTCTCCGTCCATTTCCATTGCATTCAGAAAGAAGATTAACGAATCCCGTTATCCCAGTTTACCCGTCTTGCTGTTTACTTTCGGCATCCTCCAGTTGCCGCGCCCGTCCAAACAGCGGCACCGCGGGTGCCAGCAGCAGCGCCGAACCTGTGAGTGCGGCGCGGATCGAGCGCAAATTGCCGATGATCCCTACCACCGGGCCGCCCGCCATCTGCCCCACCGCGTCCACTTGTGAGATCATCGAAAGCACCGTGGCGCGCACCTTCGAATCAATGAACTGGTTGAGCCAGGCGGTTGTGATTGGGGAGGCGGTGCTGCGCAGCGTATCGACCAGTAAGGTTGCCAGCACGGCTGCGTAAAAATTGCGCGTCCAGGCGAAAACTAGCAACCCGAGCACCATCCCGCCGTAGATGCCTTGCAGCAGGCGCACTACCTTGTGATTCTGGAGCGCGCCTTCCCGCCGCCGGATGATCTCGGTGGCCGCCAGAGTCAGCGGCAGGCCTGCCACGCGCATCAGGGCGAACCAACTCACCATCGAGTCGCCGCCCCAGGGCAACGCGGGGAACTTGAAATTGTCGATGAAGTGTTTTTCGCTCAGGCGGTCATAGCCCTCGGAATATAGCCCGATGAAAATCGCAATGCCGATGTAGGCCCACAGGGTCGGCTGCAACCGAGTTAAACGGAACCCCTCGCGGGTCGTGCTCCACATGGCTTTCCAGGTTTCGCGTTCTTCTTTGGGGGTGGGGGTGAATCCGGTTTCGGTCATCATCCACCAACGTAAGAGAGCCACGCCCAAAAATAGGGCCCCGCCTACGAGAATCGGCACCCGATAGCTGATATTTGCCAGCCAAACGAACACCGGAATCCCCAAAAAGCTGCCGATTTCGTACAGTTGCGAACTACGCAGCAGAATTGGCCCCACATGCTCTGCGCCAACTTCATCGGTGATCCAGGCTTCGTATGCACCGCTGATGAAGGTCCAGCCCAGGCCCCAGACTACTTGCGCCAGTAGCACCACCCCAAAGATGGGAAACAGCCCCTCCACGAGGAAACCCAGCCCGAACAAAATTGAGCCGATAATCACCGAAAGCCGCCGCGAGTACACATCGGCCACCACACCTGTAGGAATTTCAAAGAGGAAGGCGGTCACTTCTAGCGTGGTGCCGACCAGCACCAGTTGGAGCGCGTCCAACCCCACGGTTTGCACGCGGTAAAGCTGGCTGGCCGCAAACACCACCGAAAGGATGAACCCCACCATGAAGTTGGAGGTCAGGTAAACGAATTTTGCGGACGGTTTTTTCAAAAGTTACCTCAGACAAAAAATTAAACACGAAGGGCGCAAAGTACACCAAGGGAAAAGCAAAAAAAATTTGTTTTTTTTGTAACCTTCGTGCCCTTTGTGTTTAAATAATATTCCGTGTGTTATTCCGCGCCTTGCCACAGCCGCCGCATTTCGTCCGAGGTTTCCAGCAGTTCTTCCAGCGTGCCCTCGGCCTCGATGCGCCCATCCTTGAGTACGATGATGTGATCGGCGCGGCGCAGGGCCGGTTTGCGGTGTGAAACCGCCAGGCAGGTTGCGCCATCCTGGGCGAAAACCCGCTCCCAGAGTACCCGCTCGGTTTCCACATCCAGCGCGCTCGAAATATCGTCGAAAACCAGCAATTCGGGCTGGCGCACAAACATCCGGGCTGCGGCTGTGCGCTGAAGCTGCCCACCCGAAATTTTCACACCTTTTGGCCCTAACATGGTTTCGAGATGATGTTCGAACTCGGCCAAATCTTGCTCCATGACGGCCAATTGCACCGCGGCTCGGATGTCCGTTTGATCGTCGGGGAGGCCCATCAGGATGTTATCTTTCAGGGATTCTGAGAAGAGCAGCGGGACTTGCGGCGTGTAAGCCGTGCGCGGCGGGATTAGAAACGCGGCCGGATTTGGGAGGGGTTGCCCGTTCCATAGGATTTCGCCGCTTTGAGCGGGCAGCAGCCCCAGGAGGGCGCGCAGCAGCGTGGTTTTCCCGGAGCCGATGCGCCCGGTGATCACGGTGAAGCTGCCCCGCGGAATGGTCAGGTTCACCCCGGAAATCCCGCGATGGGTTTCGCCGTAAAGGTAGGTTAAGCCGCGGGCTGCGAGCATTTCCAAATGGTGTTCGTCCGTTTTGGGGGTGTAGGGCACCTCCGGCAAATCCTTGTGCAGGTAAATTTGCGTATGCTGCACCGCGGCCTCGGGTGGCGCATCCTGCAAAAGATGGAAAATCCGCCCGAGAGAAACGCCCACCTGCTGAATCCAGGCCAGGTGCTCGCCCACCATCCCCGCGAAATCGGTGGTGAACCCCAGGTAATACACAAACAGGGCGAAATCGCCCACGGTAAAGCTGCCCGCGGCCATTTTCTGGCCCGCCATGAGCAGCACCAGGCCGGTTCCCAGATTGGCCGTGTTGCGAAAGACCGAGTGCAGGAATTCGCTGAGCAGGCGGTCTTTGACGGCGGCATCTTTGCGCTCGGCGTTGATTTGGGCAAACTGGTCGATCACGCGTCCCTCGGCCCCGGCCACCTGAATGGCCTGCACGGCCCCGAAAAGCTCGCCGATGAAGCCCGTGACTTTGCCCGCGGATTTGCGGCTGGCCTCGCGATATTTGTGGATGGCGTTTTCGGCGCGGTTGGCGACCAAAATCACGATGAGCAGCGGCAGCGTGACCACCAGGGTGATGGCCGGGTCGATACCGACCATCACGATGACCGCCACCAGGGTGAAAACCCCGAAAGCCACTACGATGAGTGATTCGGCCATGTAAAAGGCGATCTCGTCCACATCGCCGCGGAAGCGGCTGACAGCCTCGCCCGGTGAATCGGGCACGGCCCGCGCCCCCGGACGCTGGAGGATGTGTGTGAACAAGTTGGTGCGCAGCAGCGCCGCCACCGACCAGCGGAAGTTGAAGTACACCCACACATCCGCGAAGATCGCCACGGCTTTGGCGGCCGCGTTGGCAATCAGGAGAGCGATGAGGGTATAAACATTGACGCCCGCGGCGGCCTCGCCGGTGAGATTATCGAAGATGGCGCGGATAATCAGCCCGGCGATTTGCGGGAAAACGGCGAAAAACGAGGTCTCGCCGATTAGCAGGGCGAGATACAGCCAGGGGTACTGTCGCACGATGCGGATCAGATACTTCCAGGCGCGAACTTTGGGGAGGGGGGATTCAAGGGTTGTTGTGGACATAATAAAATCTCAAGACTGGACAATCTCAATGCGAATGCCGCGAATGGGCGAATTACGCGAATTTTTTAAAAGATATTCGTTTGATAATGTCATTTTCGCACTTTTTACCTTCACCCCCGGCCCCTCTCCCACTGGGAGAGGGGTGTTGAGCGCAGCGAAACGGGGTGAGGGCGCGATTTTGTTGAAATGTGACATTGTCAAAGCAGTTGCTCCAGATCAAACTAAAACTTCCTCCAGGCCGGTTTGCAAGAGTTGATAGAACCGGGAGGCGGGGTCATTTGCCAGGGCTTCACGCGGG
>DOTA01000416.1 GCA_003513015.1 Chloroflexota bacterium | reverse complement strand
CGCTCAGAAAGTGCAAGCCGCTAATAAAGCCATCGAAAAAGCTCAAAGAGGCGAAAGCCCCATGCCGCACTGTGGCAGCCCGTATGAGTCCTCGCTAGATTACCCCTTCAGCTGGCAATCTCTCTTGTGGTTTGGGGCCTTTCCTTCCCCCGAAGATCGGCATGTTACCGAGTTTTTCCCCCAACTCTTCCGAAATGGTTACTATTATGGCAAAACTCTGGGCGTAGATGAGTTTAGCTTTGAAGGTACCATTTCAGATGGCGATCAGATTTATGAAGAAATGCGTCAGGAGGCTATCAGTCCAGAGCCACTCCCCAAAACATATTTCGAAAAATCTGATGGGGAGCAAGAACAGGCCATCGACATCATCCGGGCGATTCGCGCTAATCAAAGAAGGCATTATTTTGCCAACCTGCCCAATACTGGACAGGTTCCCAATCTCCCCTTAGGTGTGATCGTCGAAACCCCAGCGCTGATCGATGGAATGGGTGTACGCCCCATTGCGCAAAAACCGCTGCCCACTGCCGCGCTTGGCGCTCTCGCTACCCGTTATCAATGGGTTGATGTGGTTATCGAGGCCGCCCTGGAGGGTGACCGCGCCAAATTTATCACCGCTTTGATCCTGGATGGCTGCGTTGAATCCCCTGATCAGGCTGTTCTACTGGCAGACGAATTGATCGCCGCCCATCAGGTTTATCTGCCGGCATTTTGTTGATCTTCAATGGCAAAATTCAAATTTATTCTTGTAACCATTCTGGTTATAGTCGCTACCTCATGTAATGTTTTCTATCATGATCAAACTCAAGATGCTGATCTCGCAACTCAACCAGCCAATCCAACGGATGAAACTATGCAAAAACCTTCCTCAAAAACCACCTGGTGGCATCCCACTGCTGGACTGAGCTGGCAATGGCAGCTTGGCAGCGCCCTCGATCTCGATCTGAAAGTCGATGTTTGGGATATCGATCTGGATGTACATAAATCCGTAGTTGATAAACTTCACAGCATGGATGCCAAAGTGATCTGCTACATCAATGTTGGCTCGCATGAAAACTGGCGCGCTGATGCCGATCAATTCCCCGAGGAAGTCCTCGGCAACGATTACGAAGGCTGGAGCGGCGAGCGCTGGTTGGATATCCGTCGCATTGATTTGTTAGCTCCCATCATGCTGGCCCGCTTGGATGATTGCGCCGCCAAAGGATTTGACGCTGTGGAGCCCGACAACATGGAAGTTTACACTAACGATACCGGCTTCCCGCTGACTTATGAGGATCAATTGCGCTACGCCCTGTGGTTGGCTGAGGAAGCCCACAAACGCGGTCTAGCTATCGGGCAGAAAAACGCCCCCGATCAAACCAAAGATTTGGTGAACCTCTACGATTTCGCCATTACCGAAGATGCCTTTTATTACGAGTGGGCTGATGAGATGAGTCCCTATATCCAAGCAGGCAAACCCGTCTTCGCCGCCGAATATACCGATCTTCCCGGTGATTTCGCCGAATATTGCCGCCAATCCAAAGTTTTGGGATTCAGCACCATTCTCAAACACCGCGATTTGGATGCCTGGCTGCAAACCTGTCCATAAACTTTAAACAGAATTTTCGCCCTGCCCAAAAATCAAAATATGGAATCGAAACCAACCCCGATCCGGCGCGTAGCAGCTTTCCTGGGTCTCCAGAAAAGCATGATCGCGTTGCTGTCTATGGTTATTTTGGTGGGATTGGGCGAAAAGATGGCCGAGCGCTTTCTGCCGCTCTACCTGGTTGCTCTGGGTGGTGGGGTTTTATCGGTCGGCTTGCTCAACGGGTTAGATAACCTGCTCAGCGCTCTATATTCTTTCCCCGGCGGATATGCCAGTGATAAATTAGGCTATAAGCGCGCTTTGCTTTTGTTCAACCTAATCGCTATGGCCGGGTATCTGATCGTGATCATCTTCCCATCCTGGCAGGCGGCAATCATTGGGGCAGTTTTGTTTGTGTCGTGGACGGCAATCTCGCTTCCGGCCACCATGGATCTGGTTTCGACGGTTTTGCCTAAAAATAAACGTACGATGGGGGTTTCGATGCACTCACTGGTGCGACGGATTCCCATGGCTTTAGGGCCGATCATTGGCGGGGTACTCATCGGGGTTTATGGCGAAATTCGGGGCGTACGTCTGGCACTNNTCACGCCCTTACAATTTGGGTTCTTGACTGCCATCGAAATGGTCACAGCCATGCTGGTTTATATCCCGGTGGCCTTTCTAGCAGACCGTAGCACAAAAAAACCATTCGTGGTGATCACCTTTATCTTTTTTACACTCTTCCCGCTGGTTTTATTGATCTCGAAATCATTTCCAATGATGGTGATAGCCTTCATCATCCGCGGCTTGAAGGAATTTGGCGAACCCACCCGCAAAGCCCTGATTATGGATTTAGCACCCGAAGATCGCAAAGCCGCCACCTTTGGACTATACTATCTAATCCGTGACATCATCGTTTCACTGGCAGCTTTTGGTGGAGCTTTTCTTTGGATGATTTCCCCGGCAACCAACTTTTTGGCTGCTTTTGGGTTTGGCTGCCTCGGGACGATCATCTTTGCATTTTTTGGCCGTGATTTAGGCCCAGAAACCATCGTTAAATAGGAGAATTACCATGAAATGGGTAACCCGTTCGCATGTGCACGTTGACCGCGTGGCCTGCCCCTGGTTAATTGAGCGTTTTATCGATTCAGAAGCAGAATTTATCTTCGTCCCAAAAACCTTGGTCGAGCAAATCGCGCAAGATACCGGAGCCATCCCTTTTGACATCCCTGGCGTAGAACTCGGCCACAAAGAGGGTAACTGCTCATTTGAGAGCATCATCGAAAAATATGCCCTCACCGATCCAGGTTTGCTTCGTCTGGCAAAGATCATCCATGCCGCCGACGTGAGCGAGGATATCGACACCGACCCCATCGCCCGCGGCCTGGAGGCCATTGCGGTAGGGTATAGCCTGCGCTTCCCGGATGATTTTGAAAACCTAGATCGCCAATTCGAAGTCTATGACGCTCTTTACGCCTGGTGTCGCTTACAGGTAGAAAAATAATGAAAACTGACCTCACCATTGGAAAAATACGCGGCCTGCAACAATGCTCCACGCCGCGCGGCACCTTCACCTGTTTAGCGCTGGACCACCGCCAAAACCTGCGCCGTTCCCTCAAACCCCAGAACCCTGGTTCCGTCTCCGATAGCGCTTTGACGGATTTCAAGCTCGAAGTCACCGCCGCCCTGGCTGGAGAGGCCACCGCCGTGCTGCTGGACCCGGAATATTCCGCGGCGCAAGCCGTGGCCGCAGGCGTGATCCCCGGTAACGCTGGGTTGGTCGTAGCCGTGGAATCCACCGGTTACGGCGGTGAACCCACCGCTCGTCAGAGCCAGATTCTGCCCGGCTGGAGCGTGGAAAAAGCCAAACGCATGGGTGCATCAGCCATCAAACTGCTGGTGTACTATCACCCCGATTCACCCACCGCCGCTGAAATCGAAGTCTTCACGCAGCAGGTGGCCGAAGATTGCCAAAAGCATGATCTGGGCATTATGCTCGAGCCGCTTTCTTACTCCCTAGACGGAGACAAACTGACAACAGACGAAAAACGCTACGTGGTGGTCGAAACCGCCCGCAAACTCACGCCCCTGGGTGTGGATATTCTCAAAGCGGAGTTCCCCCTCGATACCGGGAACACCGCTGAAGCCGCCTGGGGTGCGGCCTGCGCGGAGGTATCCGCGGCTTCGCAAGTCCCCTGGATTTTACTCTCCGCCGCCGTCGATTTCGAAACCTACCTGCGCCAGGTCACGGTGGCCTGCAACGCCGGGGCTTCCGGCATTGCCGTGGGCCGCGCTGTCTGGAAAGAAGCCGTTTCCATGACCTCCACCGAGCGCACTGATTTCCTCCTAACTACCGCTCAGGCGCGTCTCGCACGCTTGACCGCGCTGTGCAGCGCTCTGGCCAAACCGTGGATGGATTTCTATCCGATCCCGCAGATTGAGGGCAGTTGGTACCGTGAATATTAGCAAGCCTGAAATTATATGCATCGGCGAGGTGTTGGTCGAGATCATGCGCCCGGCAGCCGGGCAGCCCCTCGACCAGCCCGGAGAGTTCCGCGGCCCCTTTGCCAGCGGCGCGCCCGCCATTTTTGCTACGGCCGCCGCCCGCTTGGGGCTAAAAACCGGCTTCATTGGGGCCGTTGGGGCAGATGCCTTTGGCCGTTTGATGCGCAATTGTTTCGAGGCCGAAGGGGTGGATGCTTCTCAACTGCAAACGCCCTCCAGCTATGCCACCGGTGTGGCTTTTGTGGCCTATGATGATTCTGGCGGACGCGAGTTTGTTTTCCACATCCGTCACGCCGCCGCCGGGCAATTGGCCGCTGATCAAATCCCCGCGGCATATTTTGAAAACGTCAAATGGCTGCACATCTCCGGTTCGACCCTGGCACTCAACACCAACAGCCGAACAGCCTGCCAGCGCGCCCTGGAACTGACCTTGGCCCAAGGTGGCAAAATCAGCTTGGACCCCAACCTGCGCCTAGAATTGATGCCCCTGGATGAGTTTCGACGAGTTCTCGCGCCTTTCCTTGATTCAGCCGATTTGCTGCTGCCTACCGAATCCGAAGCTCAACGCCTAACGGATGAAACTGATCCCAGGCGCGCGACCCAAAAGCTGGCGCACAAACCCGGAGCGATCATTGTGCTCAAACGTGGCCCGCAGGGTTGTGCCATCTTCCAAGATGGAGAACGACTCGACATTTCTGGTTTTGCCGTCGAAGAGATCGACCCCACCGGCGCGGGCGATTGCTTCTCAGCAGCCTTCATCGCCGGGTTACAAGCAAGCTGGCCGTTAAAACAGGTCGGACGTTTCGCCAATGCCGCCGGAGCGCTGGCCGTAACGAAACTTGGCCCGATGGAAGGCGCGCCAACCATTCAGCAAGTCGAGATTTTATTAACCGCAGAGATCGCAAAGAACGCGGAGCAAAAATACCATTAAAAATTCTGCGAGCTTTGCGTGCTCAGCGGTAAATTGGATACTCCATGAAAAAATATGATCTCCTTGTGCCCGGTGAACTCAACCCCGATTTGATCCTGACCGACCCCAATCTGCAAGCGCAATTCGGGCAGGCCGAAACCCTGGTGCAGCACGCCGCACTAACCCCTGGTTCTTCATCCGTAATCTTCGCTTGCGGTGCGGCCCGTCTGGGTCTCAAAGTGGCCTTCATTGGTGTGGTCGGCAACGACCTTTTTGGGCGCTTTATGATCGAGGCCCTTGTAAACCGCGGCGTCGATACCTCCCACATCATCATCGATCCTCGCCAGCAAACCGGCCTCACGGTGATCCTCAACCGGGTCAGCGATCGGGCCATGCTCACGCATTTGGGAGCGATCAACGCCTTGCGAGCTGAGCAAATCCCCGATGATCTGCTGGCCCAGGCCCGCCACCTGCATCTCGCCAGCTATTTTTTGCAGACCCATCTCCGGCCTGATGTCTCCGATCTTTTCCGGCGCGCTAGGAGCCTTGGACTGAGTACCTCGCTCGACACCAACTGGGACCCGGATGAAAAGTGGATAGGCGTGCGTGCGCTGCTACCGCTGGTGGATGTTTTTCTCCCCAACGAAAACGAAGCGCGTGCCTTGACTGGGATCGATTCTTTGGAGGAGGCCGCCCGCGGGTTGGCTACCAACTCCAAAGTTGTGGCCGTTAAACTAGGAGCGAGCGGCGGACTGGCATTCCAGGGTGATGCTATCCCCGATGGAGCGGGGGATGCCATCCAGCGAGCACCAGCCATCCCAGTAGAAGTGGTCGATACCGTGGGTGCGGGCGATACCTTCGATGCCGGGTTCGTTTACGGTTTCCTACAAGGTTGGCCTATGGGGAAAGCCCTTCGCCTGGGAATCGCTTGTGGGTCGCTCTCCACTCAAAAATCGGGGGGCTTGGAAGGGCAACCTACGTTGAATGAAGCCCTGAAATACTGCTAACTTTGAAAACGATGAACGTCCTCGACGAAATTGTTTCAACCCAAGAACGCGGCGAATCCCGCGGCATCGCCTCGATTTGCTCGGCGCACCCCGCCGTGCTAGAGGCCGTTTTAACGCAAGGCAAAGCCAGCGACAGCCCTGTTTTGATCGAGGCCACTTGCAATCAGGTCAACCAGTTTGGGGGCTACACAGGCATGCGCCCCAAAGATTTTGTGCAGTTTGTGAGCGAATTGGCTGAACGCCTAAAATTCCCGTGCCAGAATTTAATTTTGGGCGGCGATCACCTCGGCCCGAATCCCTGGCAGGCGGAACCGGCCGCGCTGGCGATGGAGAAATCCAAGGTGTTGGTGCAGGAGTATGTGCAGGCCGGGTTCACCAAAATCCATCTGGATGCCAGTATGAAGTTAAGCGATGACCCGGCTGGCCCGTTGCTGGTAGAGGTAGCTGCTGGTCGGGCCGCAGAACTGGCTGCGGTGGCCGAAGCGGCCTTCCAACAGCGAGGAATGGGGGAAGCGCCGCGCTATGTGATCGGTACCGAAGTGCCGATTGCCGGAGGGGCGCAGAGAGTGGAAGAAGAACTCAAAGTAACTGCAGTTTCAGATTTAACGGAATCCCTCGAAAAATCCCGCGCGGCATTCGTTTCCAGGGGATTGGAATCCGCCTGGGAACGCGTCGTCGCCGTGGTGGTGCAACCCGGCATGGAGTATGGTGATGCTTCTATCCATGAATACGAAAGAGGCGCGGCGGCAGAATTGACTCATTTCATTGAGGGGCAGCCATTTGTTTATGAGGCGCATTCCACAGATTACCAAACGCAGTTTGCACTGCGCCAGATGGTGGCAGATCATTTTGCGATTTTGAAGGTTGGCCCGGCGCTGACCTTTGCTTATCGCGAGGCCATTTTCGCGCTGGCGCAGATTGAAAGAGAGCTATTTCCCGCGGAAGAGTGCTCAAATTTGATGGCGGTGCTCGATGGGGCGATGCTGTCTAACCCGGTTCATTGGCAAAAGTATTATCACGGCGATGAAACCGCCCAGGCTTTTGCGCGCAAATACAGTTTTAGCGACCGCTCCCGTTATTACTGGCTAGTGGGAGCGGTGCAGGGGTCGCTGGCGCGTTTGTTTTCAAATTTGAGCCAGCGCGCGATGCCCCTAACGTTGCTGAGTCAGGTTTTGCCAAAGCAGTACCATAAAATTCGAAACGGGGAAATTGAGAATCAACCGCAAGCCATCATTCACGATAAGATTTTAGAAGTTGTTTGCAGCTATCCGAGTTGAAATTGGGCAAACCCAGTCAAGCAGAGGTAAATTCTCATCTCGCTTTGCGCTCACCAGGGCAAACGCATTATCAATTTAGTGCAGAAATGTCAGAGAATGCCTTGAAAAGATAATTTTCATCTCGACCGGCAAGGAGGCGTTCGCCTTTGTGAGGTGGTAAAGGGTCTTTAGACACGAAAAGGCTGCAAGTTAAGGCGACTGAACTCGAAAAAGCAATCCAGGCGATTGAACAGGGCTTGCTCAAAGTGACTCGCAGCAACAAACGCCCGGGCCCAAAAGTCGATGCCTCTTTTGTGCTGGCTGAATGCAACCAGTGCAGCTTCCCAGAGATATTCATGCCAGTCTCATCGAAATGCACGGGGGCTTCGGTTTGGATCAGATACTTCCGCAGATCTTCATACACGGGGCTTGAACTACGCAGCCATTCTTTGGTTGACCGCGGGAATTGTGCCGTTGGAGACCGTGTGCCCGTTCAAATCTTGCATAATCTCGGCGGTGAGCTCCATCCGGATAAAGTGGATAACAACACCATGGATCCCGTTTATCCCGGATTTTTGATTTTTTCAACTACTGCGCGGTATTTCCCCCATCTACCAGCAGCAGATGGCCCGTCACAAAGGATGAATCCTCAGACGCCAGGAACAGCACCGCTTTGGCGATCTCAAGAGGGTCTGCAAACCGTTTCAGCGGGATGCCCAGTGCAGATTCTGTCTGGGCTTGCTCCCGTGTCACCGGGTCCGAATCTTCAAAATAGCCCTTCTCCAGCCATCTTTCCACGAAAGTATCCCCTGGGCAAATCGCATTCACTCGGATGCCTTCGTGCGCATGGTCAAGTGCCATAGACCTGGTCATCTGTGCTACAGCACCCTTGCTAACGGCATACGGCAGCGCATCCCGCGCTCCAACTACAGCCCAGTCGGAACCATTGTGCACGATAACGCCATTCCCCTGTTTTCGCATGATTGGAATTACCAGCCTGCTCATCCGCCAGACAGCTGTCACATTGATGGCGAGTGTCTTCTGCCAATCCTCTTCCGTTACAGTTTCTGCTGTTCCAGAGGTGACAATCCCCGCGTTGTTGAACAGAATGTCAATGCGGCCATAATTAGCTAGGGTCTGCTCAACAAGGTGTGCGCAGGCTTCAGGATCGGTGTGATCCGTCTGGATGAACTGGCAGATACCTCCTTCAGCTGCAATGCTGGCAGCAACTTCCGCGCCACGATCCTGTCTGCGGCCGGTGAGGACGACTTTAGCCCCTTCTTGTGCAAACAAGATGGCCGTGGCTTTACCAATACCGGAGGTTGCCCCGGTGATGATGGCTGTTTTTCCGTTGAGTTTACACATAAGATTTCCTTCACTTGGATTGGATGGCAGTATAACTTATGGTCAACGAAGGTCTGTCAATCAAATCCTGATACGGGGGTATTTAGAGCCAACCAAGGTGTTCAATCCATCAGCTGTGGTAGCTATCATCGGCATTTCCGGGAATTGACGATCTACCCTTCACGGTTACAAATTGCGTTTTTTGCCGTTAGGAGGCGCAATGTGTGACCGGGGGCATTATAGTACGAAACAACTACGCGTTTTGCTTGACGAAAGAATATTGCTCCAATATGTTCTCCGTGAGCATCTATGGACTATATCTGGCGACGCCTGCGGCACATATTCCAACGCGATCCTAAAACGCGCCTGATCTTCGATCTGAATCAGGAGGCTCATTTTGCATTGCAACATCTGGCCGAAGAAGAAACCCGTTCCGAAAGCGAAATTGCCGGCGATCTATTAGCCGATACTCTGGCGCGCCTGCAAGCCGATGTCCAATATTGGACATCGGCTTGCA
>DOTA01000376.1 GCA_003513015.1 Chloroflexota bacterium | reverse complement strand
GGTGAATTGTTCGTTATCCCGCACGCGGCCATTGAACGCATTTTGTCGGTCAAACCGCAAGATATTTTCGCTTTCGAAGGCCAGGATTCGGTGTATTTCGATGAAAAGCCGGTCACAGTGGTGCATTTGAGCGATGTGCTGGATCTAAAGAAAACCGGAAATGCCGATCACGGAGAGAGCATCCCGCTTGTAATTGTGGCAGTTGCCGGACGGCGCATGGCCTTTGTGGTTGATGAAACCACCGGCGAGCAAGAGATTGTCATCAAGGGGCTGGGCAAGCAGCTTGCCAGGGTTGGCGGAATCACCGGGGCCACTGTGTTAGGTGATGGGCGAGTGGTGCTCATTCTCAATGTTGGCGATTTGATCAAAATCGCCCTGCGCGGCAAGCGACAGTCCATCCTTGATATGTTGGCAAAAACTGAAGAGAACAATACCGCCCGCGCCCAGCGGAAAATCCTGATTGTGGACGACTCAATCACCACCCGCACCCTGGAGAAGAACATCCTCGAAGCCGCCGGTTTTGCCATTCAGGTTGCTACTGATGGCAAAGAAGCTCTGGATCTGATTGTATCAGGCACCGCGCCCGATTTGGTGGTATCGGATATTGCCATGCCCCGTATGAATGGTTTCGAATTAACCCAGCGCATTAAATCAGATACGAAAACAGCTGGTGTGCCGGTTATTTTGGTAACTTCATTAGATTCTCCTGAAGATAAAGCCCGCGGAATCGATGTGGGTGCCGATGCATACATTATCAAGAGTAAATTTGATCAAAACAACTTGTTGGATACCATTGAGCAATTGATTTAGGTACTTGTCAAAGAAGTGTTTTCCCCGCAAGATAACCAATTTTTGGATGGAAAACACTTGTCGATCAATACCAAACCAGCGAAGTGAAATGAGAAGATCATGGATATAAGGCAGCATACGGTTCTAATTGCAGAAGATAGTCCCACCCAGGCAAGCTCCCTTCAGGAAACCCTTGAAGAAAAAGGCTTGCGGGTGTTGCATGCTTCCGATGGTATTCAGGCGCTTGAGATGACGAAAGAACATCTACCCGATGCAGTCATTTTAGATATCGAAATGCCAGGGATGAACGGGCTAGAAGTATCCGCCAACCTGAGCCGAGAACGCTCGACAAAACACATTCCGATCATCATGTTTACTTCGCACGATAGCGCGACGATGGTGCAAAAGGGTTTCGTTTTAGGCGCAGTCGATTTCATCCCCAAAGATATTTTCGCACAGGCAGTGCTGCTCGAGACCCTGCGTCAATTACATATTCTTGATAATTCCGAGTTCGCGAACAACGCTTAATATGAAAAATCGTCTGGACCCCATCCGCGTCATCGTAGTTGAAGACTCTCCGACCGTGAGAACTATGATTATGGCGATTTTGCAGGAGCATAGTGATTTTCAGGTTATTGGGACTGCCACCAATGGTGAAGATGCCATCCGCATTACCCATCGGATGAAACCCGACATCATCACGATGGATGTGAATATGCCCAAAATGGATGGGCTGGAGGCTACCAAGCGCATTATGAGCGAAATCCCCACCCCCATTGTGGTGGTTTCGGCCAGTTTGATGCAATCGGAGGTTGATCTCAGTTTCGATGCGTTGCAAGCGGGCGCGCTGACAGCCATAAAAACACCCGGCGTCAACGATCCAAAAGCGTGTCAGGAGTTTGCCCAGGTGGTGCGCACGATGGCGAATGTACCTGTGGTACGGCGTTGGGATCGGAATAGCAACAACGGCAGCAAACCCAAGCCAGTATCTGTAGAGTTAACCATCCCAACCTTAAGACGCTCTCAAAAACAGTCGATTGAGGTTATTGGGATTGCTTCATCCACGGGCGGGCCGGGGGTTTTGGCTGCAATCCTTAAAAAGTTACCGGAAGATTTTCCCATCCCCATCCTGATTGTTCAGCACATCACACAAGGATTTGGCACTGGTTTTGCCAATTGGCTGGATGGAGAAGTGGCACTAAAAGTGCGGTTAGCTCAATATGGTGATACCCCCACCCCGGGCACGATCCTGTTGGCTCCCGACGACCGTCATATGCAATTGAACAACCTGGGTTTGGTGGAGTTGATTGTGGATCAGCCTTACCGCGGAATCCGCCCATCTGCCAATTATTTATTCCGGTCTTTTGCGCGATATTATGGCCCCAGCGCGATGGGCATTGTGCTGACCGGCATGGGAGATGATGGCGCGGCTGGTTTGGAAGAAATGCACCAAACCGGCTCAGTAAACATTGCCCAAGAAGAAAAAAGTTGCATTGTTTATGGGATGCCACGGGAAGCAATTTTACGGCAGGCCATAGATTTTGTGCTCACGCCCGATCAGATTGCCTCGATGCTAGCCCAGTTAATCTACAATAACACTAAGGGGGCCAAAGAATGAACGGTGGAAAAAGCGATCTCAGAATATTTACATTGTCTGATTCGCTTGAGGCAAGGATGATGGCGCGGCAATTGGCTCGCAATTTGGGCTTTCGGCTGCAAGACCAAGCCTTTATTTCACTGGCAACCTGGGAATTAGCCATTCAACTGGGAATCGGCGTCTCTCGGGAGGGTTTTGTGAGCATCAACCCGATCACTGATGGCAAGCGCGAGGGCATCAGCATTGTTTATAAATTTGAAAAGATCACAGAGTCGGATTTAAGGGTGCTTGCTTCAAAGGAAATAAAATCGCTAGTAGATGAATTAGAAATCTGCCAAAATGTCAATTGTAACGGAACTATAGAAATTTCAGCGATCAAATGGGCACAGTAGGATAACAATGATGAATACACAGACAAGGCCTATGAAACAAGTTGGCAAAAAAATGGTTCTGGTGGTTGAAGATAGTCCCACACAGGCCCGATTTATTCGAGAACTGCTGCTTAAAGATGATATCCATTTTGTTCTGGCAATTGATGGCGAAATGGGCGTTTGCATGGCGCAGTCATTGCAGCCAGACCTGATTGTGCTTGATTTAGAAATGCCCAAACTAGACGGGCGAGAAGTATTTCGCAGACTCCGAATAATGCCCGAGACCAGGAATATCCCTGTTATTATATTTAGCCGCCACAGCGATCCGGAGCTTGATGCGCTGCCCGAAGCCGGATTGGTAGAATATATTCCGAAGGATGCCTTTGCCGGGGCTGTATTAATGGAAACGCTGCATCAAATGGGACTGGTCGGACAATCGAGATTTCCATTTCGGGATATTTAGTCCGTTTTCCGCGATGGAATACCCTAAATTCAGCAGATCACACTTCCGCTGAGAACGCTTTGATGTATTCGCCCGGCTAAGGATATTCCGATAATCTGTCAGCGTTGTCTTGCGGCCGATTTTGGCATAGCCACAAAAATAAGATCAGGAATTGCACAGTAAGTAATGTTAGATTGGCTGCTTCCATCTGTCATTGCAACCTTGGTGGGGACGATTATTCTGATTGTTGCCTACTCGTTCCTTTACTTTCAAGACCGGCAACCTTTCCTAAAAATCTGGACAATAGGCTGGGGAATTTACGGCCTGCGATTCGTAT
This sequence comes from Chloroflexota bacterium, assembly GCA_003513015.1. GTDB lineage: Bacteria > Chloroflexota > Anaerolineae > Anaerolineales > UBA11858 > UBA11858. The sequence goes on along the minus strand of DOTA01000376.1, from coordinate 7,602 downwards.
TTCAAATTTGGCTGCTTTTGGGCGGAAACGAAGTTCTTCTCCAAATTGCCATTCAATCATCATCACTCATTAGTGGCTTTTTTTTGATTTGGGGCACTTCCCTTTTCGCTGGCAGAGCATTTCATAAAGTCTGGTTGGTAGGCACGGGGATTGGCGTTTTGTGGATCATAGTTGCCGAGTTGGTCAATTTACCCTTTACTCTGGTAAATTTGCCAACCTTCACTTTCTTAGCCCTGGAATATATTTGGACGGGTTTTTTCTTTATCCAATTCGAAAGTATTTCGGGCAGGTTTCACCAATTCACCGGCTGGATTTTTATTTTGTGGGGCATCCATAAAGCCGATTATCCTTTCTTGCGGCCTGTCGCCTGGTTTGCACCCTGGGGGTATATGTTGGGGTTCATTTTCGAGTTATCAGTTGCCCTGGGAATTTTGCTGACCTACATCCATAAAACTCGACAGGATTTAGAAAACAACCAGGCGCATTTTCAAAAAATTTCTGAAGCCACGCGCGTGGTGATCTTTCGCTTGGGGTTATCGCCAACAATAGAATTCCAATATCTTAGCCCAGCCGTAGAAGCTTTAACCGGCTATACAATCGAGGAACTGACCCAAAACCCAGGGGTTATCAAACGGTTAATCCCCCGAGATGATCTCAAGTTGATGATTTCCTACCTTAGCAGAAACACCTTCCCTAAAGATGTGATCATTCATCGGGTGAAGTGCAAAAATGGAAAAGATATTTGGGTTGAATTTCAAGGAATCCCCGTTTACGAACCTGGGAATGAATTGCATCTGGTGGCCATTGATGGAACCATCAAAGATATTACGGATCGAAAAATTACCCAAGACTATCTCCGGCAAGAGGCTACTACGAACCAATGCTTGGCAGAACTCGCCAAAGCTACCATTAACTCAACCTATTCCATCGCAGATATTGCCAGTTTGGTTTTAGATTACACAAAGCAGTTAACCAATAGCCAGAATGGTTATGTCTCCTTTATCAAGCCAACCAACCAGGAGAACACCATTTTAGCCATCGCGAACGGCAGATCAACAACCGCTGCCAACATTATTCTATCTCCAGCACCCGATGGAAAATATTCCGGCTTGCTGGGGCGCTCTCTGAATAACAAACAAGGTTATTTTGATAACGAGCCTGTTGTAGAACCATTGCCCGATGGTTTCCCTATCGGTAATATCTCAAATATTCTTTCGGTTTCCGCGCGGTTAGATCAGGCATTGGTTGGTCAAATCACCCTGATGAACAAATCAATGGGATATTCTAAATACGAATTAGATTTGGTGCAACAAATCGCCGATTTTTATGCGGTCGCCTTACAAAATAAATATACCGATATCGAACTCAAAAAAAGCGCTGAGTTGCTGCAATCTGTGGTAACCGGCGCTCCGGTAATTATTTTCTCGCTCGACCAACATGGGATTTTCACCCTCTCCGAGGGCCGCGGGCTAGATAGTCTGGGACTAAAACCTGGGGAAGTCGTGGGGCAATCTGTATATGATTTCTATCAAGGTTTTCCGGAAATTATGGATCAAGTCAATCACGCCCTGGCCGGTGAAGCGCATGTCTCGATTGCCGAAGTAACCGGTATATTCTTCGAAACGCATTACACGCCCATAAAAGATGATCAGGGCAAAACCATCGGCGCAATCGGGGTTGCCACCGAAGTAACCAAACGGGTTCAAGCCGAACAAAGCACACACCGTCAATTAGAAAAGCTAAAAACCTTACACGCAATCGACCAAATCATCACGGCCAGTACCAGCCTGGATTTGACGCTAAATTTCATATTAGAGCAAATTGCCAACCACCTCAAAGCCAGCGCTGTGGATATTCTTTTGCTCGAAAATTCTAACCATCGCCTGAAATATATTGCCGGGCGGGGGTTTTCTGCCAATAATATTATTCACACGCAATTGCCCCTCGGGCAAGGCTACGCCGGTCAGGTTGCCATCGAACGCCGGTTGCTTTGCATCAACAACTTCTCCGCGATGGATACGAACGACTATCAACCGCCAAATTATTGGCACCAAGAAGGTTTTGTTGCTTATTTTGGATTACCACTTATCGTAAAAGGTCAGGTTAAAGGTGTTTTGGAATTATTCTATAGCCAACCACTCTATCCCGATGAAGAATATATGGATTTTCTCGGCACACTAGCCAGTCAGGCAGCCATGGCTTTGGATAACGCAATCTTATTCGATAATTTGCAGCGCACCAATATGGAGTTGCTATTAGCCTACGATACCACGCTCGAAGGCTGGGCCAAAGCGCTCGAATTACGCGATAAAGAAACGGAAGGTCATTGCCAGCGAGTGACCTCCATGGCTGTGCAACTCGCCCAGAAAATGGGGATCAGAAGAGAAGAGCTCATCCATATTCGCCGGGGCGCTTTGTTACACGATATTGGGAAGATGGGCATCCCCGATAAGATTTTACAGAAACCCGGCCCTCTAAATGAGGAGGAATGGGAGATTATGAAACTACATCCCACCTATGCCTATAATTTGATTTCAGATATTGCCTTCTTGCAGCCAGCTTTGGATATTCCTTATCATCATCACGAACATTGGGATGGCAAGGGCTACCCCTTGGGTCTGGCTGGTCAGCAGATTCCTTTAGCAGCGCGCATCTTCTCGGTGATCGATACTTGGGATGCGCTCAGTTCTGATCGCCCATATCGAAAAAAATGGTGTCAGACAGAAGTATTATCCTACATCCGCCAATTAGCCGGAATCCAATTTGACCCCGAAGTGGTTACCGCTTTTGTGAGTCTTTTTGATACTCCCGATTACCTCCCGGTTGCGAACAATTTATAACCCAATTGATGCGGGGGCAATTAGTTCTACTCTAAAAAATACCTTTGATGCAAAAGAGAAAACCGGCTTGATCTATTGAAATCGGTTAAGAATCTCGTAAGATTTCATTAAGCCCCGCGCAAGAAATCCTTGAGATCATGGGGGCATCTCACAAAAACTCAATTTTATCGGAGGTAAAACATGAAAACACGAAATATAATTTTTAGCCTGTTTCTTTTGTTAGCCATTGTTGTGACGGCTTGTAACCCGCAGGCTGCGCCCACTGAAGAGATGACAGAAATTGAAATGGTCTCAGAACCAATGGCTGATAGCAACACGGCCATGACCGAAAACAAAGCTGATGAGATCATGTCCCCAACCGAAGAAGCGGTGGCCGATCACAGCGGCGATGCCCTGATGACTGATTCCGAGGATGATATGATGGATGAACCTAAAGATGATCCCATGATGGCTCCTGATTGGTTTAGCGCCCAACTTACCAACGCCCGCACAGGCGAAACCTTCACAATAGCCGGCTTCAAAGGCAAGGTGGTTTTGGTCGAAACCATGGCAATTTGGTGTTCCAATTGCTTCAAACAGCAAGGTCAGGTACAATCCCTGCACAATTTGCTTGGCGAACGGGATGATTTTGTTAGCCTGGGTGTGGATATTGACCCCAATGAAAATGCCGCCGCTTTGCAAACCTACACAGATAAAAATAACTTTGATTGGCTCTACACGGTTGCCCCCTCAGATGTTTCCCGTGAGATTGGGCAACTTTACGGCGATCAATTCCTGAATCCGCCCTCGACCCCCATGTTCATTATCGACCGCCAAGGTCAAGTTCACCCGCTGCCCTTTGGCATCAAAAGCGCCGAAAGTTTACTCGAATCCTTGCAACCCTTCCTCGATGCGGGGATGTAGTCTCATCTAAAACTTTCAGAACTGCCAGGTATTAAAACCTGGCAGTTCTGCCTACTTTTTGGAGTGCCACCATGATTGAAGCCATATTTACCTCCCTCAGCCTGGGATTGCTTTCCAGCGCCAGTCCCTGCATTTTGCCGCTCTATCCTGGTTTTTTGGCTTATCTCGCCGGAAGGCAAGAAGGCATTAATAGCCGCCTGGGCCGTTACTCTCTGGGTTTCTTTGTGCTGGCCGGAGTGCTGAGCATGATGCTGGCCCTGGGTCTGTTGATCTCGCTGCTCTCGGTTTCAATTGGCGCGGCCTTGACGATTGCCATCCCCCTCGCCGATTTGTTGATCATTGCTCTGGGTATCGCCCTGCTACTGGATTACAACCCCTTTAAGGCCTTACCACAGGTGCAGGTACCGCTGTTAAACAATCCCTATGTTAACGCGTATGTGTATGGCTTGCTTTATGGCCCCATCGCCCTGCCTTGTTCTGGGCCGCTGGTGGTGGGAATTTTCACCTACTCGTTAACTGTGGCCGAAGTTTTTAGCAAACTCTCGATTTTTTTCTGGTATGGAATTGGCTTTGGGATCCCGCTTCTGCTAATTTCACTACTCTCTGGCTCCACCCAGCAATGGTTAGTGCGTTTCTTTGCCCAACATACGCGGGCAATTAATCTAATTGGCGGTTTGCTCCTAGTTGGTATCGGGCTTTATGATTTCATCAGCAATTGGGATTTAATTAATACCTATCTGCAAATCTGGCTGAGCTAATACCGTGATCTCAAGATTTCAGGGGCTACCGATAACCAAATTAGTAGTGGTGTCAATAAGACACACACCTCAAGGAAGCCAGATGCCGAAAGGTTTAGCACAGGATATACCCCAATTTTTGGCAATTACGATTCAATAACCCACTTTACGCAGCTCCCTGAGCAGCGAGTCGGAAACACGCTTCGACCTGGCTCAGTATGCTACTGGCTCGCAGTCAAAGGGAAGGCTAAGTGTGTAACGTGAGTCAATAAACCTTTCGATGCCACTCAAGGTGACATTATTTTCCCCTACCTTTATCGCCCTTTGGAATCCTCTTGAAAATAAAGCATACCTTGAATCGCCATACCTAAGATAGAAAGAGCAATCAAAAAGATCAAGAGTGTTTGATTACCAAATCTCATCCCACTAACGATCATCGCTGCACCGGCCATTGAAGAAAGAATGATCACACCCCAATCAAAAAAGAACCAGATAAAGATTCCACAAAGTATTCCTACGATGATGGGGACATATTTTTCGGCCTGCCCTAAATCCAAATTCGTGTAGTTGAAAATCAGGGTAGTTAGATACCAGCCTATGGCCACGCCAGCGGCAATTCCTGCAAAGCGCTGCAAAGTATAAGCCAATAGAGCGCCCAAGAGCGCCACAAGTGAACTGGCCGCGAATAACATCCATTCGGGCTGGTTAATTAATAACTGCTCCCCATAGGTTATCCCGATCATAAAAACCAGAGCAGCAATAAATATCCAAAAAAGTTGTCGTCCAATCACGAGAATTGCAAGGCCGATCATTGTCGTCAAGATTACCATCGCCGTCTCCTGCGAATGAATTATGGAAAGAATACGAATAAGGTATTTCGAGAAGACATTTTAACACACTCGCTAAACAAACAGGAGACAGCGATTCACAAAGTTGCTGTCTCCTGAACACCTTTCAGAACGGGGATCAAACTATTTTCCGGTTACCTCACCAAACTTCAGCAGACGGTCATTGCCGCTATCAGCCACCCACAAATCTCCACTAACGGGATCAACCGCCAAACCTGTGGGCAAGATAAAATTACCGGATTCACTACCGTATTCTCCCCAGTAGCGCACAAAATCACCATCTGTGGTGAACTCCAAAATCCGGTATCCCTCCGGGTCGCTGATAAAGACCTGTCCCTGGTTGTTGATGCGGATATAAGGTTTGTTATCCAGCGATTGGCCGTACCAGCCTACAATCGGCCACTCTCGCAACGGGAAATAAGTTTGAGATTGCGGATCGCGCTCGAAAACTTGTACGCGCTGGTTCCAGGTATCAGCCACATACACCAAGCCATCTTGATCCACCGCTAAACCAACCGGCTCATCAAATTGACCTGCCAGCAACCCGGGGCTGCCAAACTCGGTGATGTAGTTTCCGTTTTCATCGAAGACCACGATGCGCTTATTTCCCGTATCGGTGATATAAACGCGCCCATCGGGGCCGACAGCAATATCACGCGGCCCCCAAAAGGCGGTGCCGCTTTCCGCTTGCCCGAAAGTACCCCACTGGGTGATGAATTGACCATCTTGGGTGAATTTTTGAATGCGATGATTCCAGGTATCCGCGACAAAGACCGAGCCATCGGTGCCAATGGCCACACTCCAAGGTTCGTAGAAGGTGCCCGCGGGTGCGCCTGCCTCCAACGTGCTGCCATCCGCAAAGCTGCCCCAAGTGTTCAGCACTTTGCCTTCCGCATCGAGATGCAAGATGCGATGATTGCCGGTATCCGCCACGAAGAGCGTGCCATCCTCGGCCACAGCCAGATTTCGGGGGTGATTGAGCGTGCCATCGGCGCGGATGATTTTATCGGCAGGCATGGAGATGCCTTTACCTTCATAGGGATCAACCAAAATTTCATCGATACTGGCAGGGGCAGCCCCCAAATTCCAAACCTGCGCGGCAACATCTTTGCGGACATAGAGGCGCATACGATCCGATGGAGACCAGGTAGGCAGCGTTAAATCGGTTTTTCCGGTAACTTGGGCATATTTGCTGTAATCACGGTTCAGCCAGATTTGCCAGATGGCGGCGCGCATCTCAGGGTTGGTGAGGGCGTTTTTGAGGCGTTCCCAGGTGAGATTGTAGTAATCCTGATTGGGCCACCAGATGCGGTTGTAGTCGAATTCGTAATAAGCCTGCCCCACAACCGGCTCGATTTTGGCAAAATTATTGTCGCCCACTAAAATTACGGGAGCCTCCCGCAGTTCACGCGTAGGGCTGGCTCCATAATATTTTTGGTTGGTGTAATCACGCAAATACCACCAGTAGGGGTAAGTGGTTTCGTCATCGTAAGCGACTTCCATCGCCAGCCCATCGGTGGTACGGAGGGAAAGTTCCTGGATTTGAGCCAGGGCTTCTTTGACTCCGGTGGCGCTATGGGCATACACCAGATATTCAGTGGGATTATCGTAATTGATGTACGCCGCGCGGTAAGCGGAGCGGGCGGTCAGCACGCCTAGCAGGGCAAAAACCATCAGCAACATCATTTTACCCAACATGCCCATATCGACCCAATCCTTCATCAGGAAAGCAAGAGCGGCACCACTGCCAACGGCTATCAGCAACGCAAAGACAAAATTGAGCGAGGTGTTTAACTGGGTCAACTCTTGCCCGCTAAAAGGCCGGTTTGGCCCCACCAGGCTGCCCATCGCTGTGGATAGGCTGATGAGGAAAACCACAATCAGCGTCATCAACAACAGTCCGCGCTGCGAGCGGAAAATTGACCAATCGATGCCTTCAACGAGCTGGCCCAGACCCCAGCCGCCAAATAAAATCATCGGCAAGGCCATGTGAACGGTCAGCCAGGGCATTTTTTCCCCGGCGATGGAATAAGCGATGATACTCGTGATGATCCAGAAGCTAGTCAGCAGCAGGAAGAGCACCTGACCCCGGGGGTGGGATTCGGCTTCCATAGCGGAATCACGCGGGGGTTCAGGGGCGTTTTCTTCTATGGGACGCCCACTCAGCTTACGGGTGATCACGATCCCCAGAGAGAGCAGAACTCCCAGGGCTGGTAAAAATTCATAAAAAGGAATTTGCAGGAAAACATAGTAATACCAGGGCTGACTGCCACG
>DOTA01000248.1:20741-21368 GCA_003513015.1 Chloroflexota bacterium | reverse complement strand
AACCTGATATTTTGCCCGCTTAGTTTTCCCTGCTATACTTGATGAAACGCATCATATTTGAGGAGTCTGCCGATGAAATCCAGCACAGTGGTGATTGTTTTGGTAATTGTGGTGAGTTGTTTTGTTGTAGCTGTGTGCCTGCTTTGTCTCGCATTTGGGTTGATTAGCAGCCAGGCGAGCGGCTTTGATTTCGGCTTTTCGCCGCAAAACGGCAGTTTAGCGCCAGATTTTCAACTAGAGTCGCTGGGGGGTGAGCAGATTACTTTGAGCCATCTGCGTGGCAAACCAGTGTTAGTCAATTTTTGGGCCATCTGGTGCGGCCCTTGTCAGGAAGAGATGCCCATCATACAGGAACGTTTTCAGCAGCATTACCCTGATCTGGTGGTGCTAGCAGTGGAAGATGGCGCTTCACGGACGAAATTAATGAACTACGTGGATGAGCTAAATTACACCTTTGTAGTGTTGTTGGGGAACGAGGCTGTTCAGCGGCGCTATAAGATTCAGTATTTCCCCACTTCGATTTTCATCGATTCCGAAGGGGTGATCCGCTCGATTGTGGTGGGCAGCATGGACGGACCTGATTTGGATGCGGAACTGGCAAAAATTGGGATCGGTGACTAACCCTGG
>DOTA01000248.1:0-20706 GCA_003513015.1 Chloroflexota bacterium | reverse complement strand
TCATCGAACCAAAGCTGGGGATTTCTAGTTTCCGGCGGCATGTGCGGACTGATCTGTTCGGCATTTGCCAAAATATCCTCGATTTTGACCCGGTCTACCCAGGCTCCATATAGGCAGCAAGCCGCGCGGCACTCTGCGAGTGTGCAGCGTTGCAGAGGTTCGGATTGCAACATGCGAGGGTTGATTTCTCGGTTCATCGTTTGATTACTTCGGTTTTCGGTATATGTTTGGTAAGATTAAGGCGCACCCGCAAGCCTCCAATACCGCATCCGGGTAAGAATATGAACACACAGAATAATCTGAAAAACGCCTGGCGAGATATTGTTACTGAATTCTACAACAAAAGTGACCGGGCTGCCGCGATTTTGGGCGCCGCATTTTTAGAAACCCACCTCGGGCAGTTGNNTCGCAGTTGATTCAGGGTTTTTTTGTGGAAACTTGCGATGATGATTGCTCTATCCTGTCAACCGAACGCCCTTTGGGCACCCTTGTGGCCCGCCTACGCGGCGCTTATTGCATGGGCTTGATTAGCAATACCGAATATCATGATCTGAAACTGATAATGGAAATTCAACAAATCTTTGCCCAACAAGTTCACGGGGCGGCCTTCACGGATGACGGCATTCGCGAAAGATGTTTCCAACTCCGCATTCCGCGCGAAGTGCTCTTGCCCGGAGAAACCCGTACCCCGCGCCAGCTTTTTGTTTTTGCAACGGCCATTCTTACCCAGCAACTCTCCTGGCGGGCAGAGCAAGCCAGCAAGAAACGCTGCCAGGTGCCAGAAGATTTTATGCTGATTCACGCGGAAGATTGAATTTCGATGCCGGAGGAACGCGCTACGCAAACATCTCGTTTTGGCTCGCGGGGACGGATCAGCCACGATTCTAGTTATTTCTACGCCAGCCGGATGTACGCGGATCAACAGGGGGAGCAGCCGCCCCTGGTTTACGAAGAACATTCCATCCCTGAAGAGGCCCTCGATAAAATTTTATTGGCCAGTTCCACAGAGATGAGCGCCCTGCCCGACAACTGCCTGCACCTGATGGTCACCTCACCGCCCTATAATGCCCGCAAAGAATACGATGAAGACCTGACCCTGGAAGAATACCTGGGCATGCTGGAAGATGTTTTCCGCGAAACCTACCGCGTGCTGGTGCCGGGCGGGCGGGCCTGCATCAACGTTGCCAACTTGGGACGCAAACCTTACATCCCGCTCAACGCTTTCATCTCGCTGATGCTGGTTGAAATTGGCTTTTTGATGCGCGGCGAAATCATCTGGGATAAAGGCTCCAGTGTGGGATCATCCACGGCCTGGGGTAGTTGGCTTTCGGCCAGCAACCCAACTTTGCGCGATGTGCATGAATATATTCTAGTATTCTCCAAGGGGCAGTTTAAACGCCAAAAAAACGGAGGCACTTCCACGATCCAGCGCGATGATTTTCTGGAANNTCACCAAAAGTGTCTGGCAATTCCCCACGGAATCGGCCTCCCGCGTGGGGCATCCGGCCCCTTTCCCTATGGAATTGCCCCGTCGCCTGATCGAGCTTTACACTTTCGAGGGAGATGTGATCCTCGATCCCTTTATGGGCAGCGGCACCACGGCCTTGGCTGCGCTGGAGACCGGCCGCCATTATGTGGGCTACGAAGTGGAGGCCACCTACGCCGAACTGGCCCGCCAGCGCCTCCGAGAGAGAAACATACATGAATGATGATTTTCAACCCTCGCCCCAAAAGGATTACAGCGCCAACCAGCCCAGCACCATCCAATGGGTTTTAATTGCCGTTTTGGGGCTGGTGGCCGCCTGCGGGATTATTTTATTTTTATCAGGGGGCGCTTTCACGGCTTACAATTACTTCAATCGCCAGCCCGCACCCCTGGCCGAAGTTCTCGTGCCTGGTGCCACCTCCACCGTCGATAACCACGCAACAGAATTACAAATGGGCCGCAACTGGCCGCTGCTGCTCTACGACACCTTCGATGACAATCAAAATGAGTGGATCGACGGCGCGATTGATGATGACTACGCCACCATCGACGTGAGCATCGATGGTGGCTACACCTGGAATATCACCGCCGCCAAGCAAGGTTTTATCTGGCGCACCTGGCCCACGGTGGATCAACTCAGCGATTTTTATTTGGCCGTCGATGCCCAGAACCGCAGCGATAACTTCGATGCCCAATACGGCCTGATTTTTCGCAACCTGGATGAGAATTACTATTATTTTGAAGTGCGCGATGGGCAGTTTTTTCGCTTCTTTCTCTTTGAAGCCAACCAATGGAAAGAACTATTGCCTTACACCTACAGCGAGGCCATCCGTCCCGGCGAAATCAACCATTTAGACGTGCTCTCGCAAGAGAACCAATTCACCCTGTGGATCAACGATCAATTTGTGGGGCAGGCCAACGGCAGTTATCCCACCCAGGGCGAGGTGGGCGTAATTGTAGGGATTTCTTACGAAGGCGAAACCGGCCTGATCGCCTTCGACAACTTCGAAGTGCGCGTTCCCGCCCTCCCTACCGAATCCCAACCATGACAAGCCCGCTCATTCTCTCTCTGACCACCCTGCTTTACGCCGCGCTGCATTCCTGGCTGGCATCTTTGGGCGTCAAAGACTGGGCGCACCAGCATTTCGGCTCCGGCGCAGCGCGTTGGTACCGGCTGGCCTACAACTTGTTCGCGGTGATCTCAGGGCTGCCCATTTTAGTGCTGCTGGCCCTTTTGCCGGATCAGCCCCTCTACCAGATTCCCTTCCCCTGGCTCATATTGACAGGATTAGGCCAGTTAGCTGGGATTTTGCTGATTGTGATGGGCATCCTGCAAACCGATCCCTGGCACTTTATGGGATTGCGCCAAATTCTGGAACCACAGGGTGATTCTGTTTCCCCGTTAGTGATCTCTGGCTTGTATCGCTGGGTGCGCCATCCGCTCTATACGGGCGGCTTGCTGTTCATCTGGCTGACCCCCACCCTAACAGTCAACCTGCTGACGGTTTTTATCTGGCTGAGCATTTATCTCATCGTGGGGGCCAAACTGGAAGAGCAGCGGCTGCTCCACGAATACGGGGAATCTTATCGAGCTTACCGGCAGCGCGTTCCCATGTTAATCCCTAATCCCTGGCGAGCGAAATAATCACACCTGATTTATCTTAATTTCATGGTATAAACATTTTGCGCGCAGCACCACGCGCTCAATTTTGGCAAGCCGTGCTATTTTTATGCCCACCGGTGTGTGATCAAAGTTTTTCTCTTACTCTTTTATTGGCCTGAAACTGTTAAGGAATTATGTCAGATCAAACCATCATTCTTCGTAAAACCCCTTTTTATTTCATCCGTTTACTCGTCATCATTGAGTTTATTTTTGCTTTCCTGCCGGTTTTCGCCACCGTGATATTTCCTGTTCAGGCGGAATATAACCAGACCGTTTTAGCGCAATCGCTATCGTTCACCGTGTTTTTCATCCTTGTGTTAACCACCCTGCAAGTGCTAATTATTGCGATCTCATTTTTCTCTTGGTATCTCCCGGTTTACCGGATTGACCCCCAAAGCGTGGGCTACAAACGTTCCGGGGCCAATGATTTCAAGGAGCTGATCAAAATTCAGGCTATTAGTTGCCTCTCACCCGAGCAACATTGGTTAGGCAAGCGCTTCGATTACGGGGATGTCTTTATTTACTCGAATACGGAAGTGGGCGTGGTGCCCTTGCGAGATATTGCCAACCCCACCGGGATTGCCATCAAACTCGAAGAACTCTCTGCCAGCTATTGGGATCCGTCCTTGCCCCTGCCCATCCAGCCTGCCCCTGAGCTGATCGCCGCGGGAGAGAGCCAAACCGTGGAATTCAAAGCCAGCATTTTGTGGGATTACCGTCAAAAGCGGCCCAACAAAACCCTGAGCGAGCCGATTATGAAAACCCTGGCGGCTTTTATGAACTCTACAGGCGGCACACTTTTGATAGGCATCCATGATGATGGCAGCGTTTTGGGGTTGGAGGCTGATTTTAGCGCTATGACCAAATCTACCCCGGATGGCTTTGAACTGATCTTCAATAATGCTTTCAATCGTCTGTTGGGGGTGGAATACCGCCAATGGGTAAATCTCTCATTCCCTGAGATCGAAGGAAAAACCATTTGTGTTGCCACCGCCCAACCCGCGACAACGCCAGTCTATTTCCAGCATCAAGGCCAGGAAGAGTTTTACATCCGCGCCGGTAACGCCAGCCAGCCACTTCCTCTCAGTAAGGCCACCGTTTATATCCGCGATCGGTTCGAGATATGACGCATGTAAAAGATATTCATATCGGGCAGAGCTTTCCCCTGGGTGCAACCTATTGCCAGGATGGCGTGAATTTTAGCGTTTATTCCAAAAACGCCATGCGGGTTGAAATCCAGTTCTTTGATGCGCCCGAAGATGGCAAGCCTTCTCGCATCGTGGAGTTGGACTCGCAGAAAAACCGCACTTTTCATTACTGGCACGCCTGCGTGCAGGGGGTCGAAATGGGGCAGTTGTATGGCTTCCGGGTCTATGGCCCTCACGAACCCGAACTAGGCCATCGCTTCGATGGCAGCAAATTGCTGCTCGATCCCTATGGACGAGCGGTGGCTATCCCCAAAAATTACGATCGCCATGCTGCCGCCCTCCCCGGTGATAACGCTGCCGTGGCTATGAAAAGCGCCGTATTCGACCGTCGTGCCTACCACTGGGGTGATGACCGCCCCTTGCGGCGTCCCTTTAACCAAACCGTGATTTACGAAATGCACGTTGCCGGTTTTACCCGCCACCCCAACGCGGGTGTTGAGCCAGCGAAACGCGGCACCTATGCCGGCTTGATCGAAAAAATCCCCTACCTGAAAGATTTGGGCGTAACCGCGGTGGAATTGCTGCCGATATTCCAATTTGATGACCAGGAAGCCCCCACCGGCCTGACTAATTATTGGGGGTACAATCCGGTTTCATTTTTCACGCCTCACCAGGGTTACAGTTCCAATCCCGATCCCTTGGGTGCCATCCACGAATTTCGGGATATGGTCAAAGCCTTCCACAAAGCCGAGATCGAAGTCATCCTGGATGTGGTCTATAATCATACCGCTGAGGGCGACCAATGGGGGCCAACGCAAAGCTTCCGGGGGTTTGAAAACCGTTCTTACTATATTCTTGAAGAAAACCGCGCAAACTATAAAAATTACAGCGGCACTGGTAATACGCTCAATGCCAATCATTCGGTGGTGCGGCGCATGATTCAGGATAGTTTGCGCTATTGGGTGCAAGAAATGCACGTGGATGGTTTCCGCTTTGACCTGGCCTCGATTTTTTCACGCGACGAAAACGGCCTGCCGCTGGTCAATCCGCCTCTGATCTGGGATATTGAATCAGACCCGATTTTAGCGGGTACCAAGCTGATCGCTGAGGCCTGGGATGCGGGCGGACTTTATCAGGTCGGGTCTTTCATCGGTGACCGCTGGAAGGAGTGGAACGGTCGTTTCCGTGATGATGTGCGCTCTTTTGTCAAAGGCGATCCGGGCATGGTTCCCAAGCTGGCCTCGCGCTTTTTAGCCAGCCCGGATATTTACGGCCACGAAGAGCGCGAACCAGAACAGAGCATCAACTTTATCACCTGCCATGACGGTTTCACCCTCAATGATCTGGTTACCTACAACCTCAAACACAATTGGGCCAACCAGGAAAGCAACCGCGACGGGCACAACCACAACCTGAGTTGGAATTGCGGTTTCGAAGGCCCCACCAGCGATCCTGAAATTGAGCACCTGCGCAAAAAGCAAATTAAGAACCTGCATACCATTAATCTATTGGCGTTGGGTGTGCCTATGCTGTTGATGGGCGATGAAGTCCGCCGCACGCAGTTGGGCAACAACAACGCCTATTGCCAGGATAACGAAATCAGTTGGTTCGATTGGTCATTGGTTGAAAAAAATGCCGAACTCTACCATTTCGTCAAAGAGTTGATTCGTTTTCGCTTGAGTCTCAATGTTTTCAAAGATGCGCGCGGTATGACTCTCACGCGCCTGCTAAAAACAGCCCAATTCGATTGGCACGGTGTCAAATTAAGCGAACCCGATTGGGGCTACAATTCCCACAGTCTGGCCTTTACGGTACGCGGGCGGCGCGGGCTTTTCCATCTGATTTTCAATGCCTATTGGGAAGCGCTCAATTTCGAACTGCCGCCCACCGCAGAACAACGCCTGACTTCCTGGCAGCGCATCATCGACACTTCGCTCGATCCCCCCGAAGATTTTTGCGAAATCGATTGCGCTTCTCCCCTGGTTGATGCTCAATATTTGGTAGCCCCGCGCAGTGTGGTTGTGCTGGTGGCGCGCCTGGCGGCCTGATTTTCATAAAATCACAACTGCCTGGTCGGTTGCGTGTTTTAAACGGTAGCTATGATCCCCAAAAACGGACCCCTCTCACCATTTTCTGAAATGCTCGGATCAGTCAGCCGGACTTTTGCGCTTTCGATTCGCTACCTGCCCAAGCCCCTGCGCGAGCCGGTCACCCTGGCTTATCTTTTGTTTCGCGTATCCGACGGCCTGGAAGATCACGATCAAATGCTGGCAGCGCGCAAGATCCATCTCTTGGAACAATGGAATCAGGTCCTTCAGGGGGAAATCCCGGCTCTGGAATTTGTCCGCAGTATCGCTGATCCCGCTATAGAGAATCCTGAAATTTTAGTGGCTCGCCAGGCTCCGGAGTTAATCGCCGCCCTCGATGCCGCCCCTGCGGCGGTGCGCAACCCGATTGTCTCGCGCGTCTCTGAAGCCACCCAAGGGATGGCCCTGTGGCAGCAGCATGGCCCCTTTGTTGCCACCCTGGCCGATATGGACAACTACATGTATTACGTTGCCGGCCTGGTAGGCTACCTGATGACCGACCTCTTCGCCTGGTATTCCGCTCAATTTCGCGCCCGCAGCAGTGAACTGTTGCCGCTCTCGCGGGAAATTGGCCTGGGGTTGCAAACAGTCAACGTGATCCGTGGCTTGCGCAGCGATTATCAGCGCGGTTGGGTTTTTGTGCCCGAAGAAATGCTTCAATCCGCAGGAATTGACCGAGATCAGTTCTTTTTGCCCGCTTTTGAAGACCGTGCTCTCCAGATCGTAAATTTGTTGATTGACAAAGCCGAACAACATTTGCAGTATGGCATCACGTATATTAATGCCTTCCCCTGGTGGGATCACCGCGTGCGGTTGGCCTGCATCTGGCCCCTATGTTTCGCCCTCAAAACCCTGGCGATCAGCCGCAACAACGTGGATGTGCTGCGCAGTGAAGTTAAAATCACCCGTCAAGATGTCAAAGAAATCATGCGCCAAACGCTCATGTGGGGTTGGTCGAATCGCTGGCTGGATGGATATGTGAACGGGTTGTCTCAATCCCCAACGGTCTAAGCCCCTTCAAAAGCATCCTGAGCCTGTCGAAGGATGCTGATTTTGCCTTCCAAAGTCACCACCAAAACCGGGTACAATAAAAGCTGAAAGTGAGGTGTCCGATGAGTGAAAAACCTATTCAGTTTTTAATCGCAGTTTTCAAGGATGAGCAAGGGGCCGAAAATTCATTAGCAATTCTGAAAACCGAAAAAAAAGAGAGTTTGCAAGGCGTGCAAGCTGCCGTGGCCATGCGCAAAGATGCCCAAGGGCAAATCCACTATCAGGATGTGGGTATGACTCCCGCCAAAGGTGCGGCTGCGGGTGCTTTGTTAGGGGCCTTTGTGGGGGTCGCCACAGGCGGGATCGGGCTGGTGCTGGGAGGTTTGGGCGCTTT
The DNA here is from genome assembly GCA_003513015.1 of Chloroflexota bacterium. Classification (GTDB taxonomy): domain Bacteria; phylum Chloroflexota; class Anaerolineae; order Anaerolineales; family UBA11858; genus UBA11858. The sequence continues at coordinate 12,938 of DOTA01000248.1, read as the reverse complement.
ATTGGGCGGCGTGGTGGGTAAACGCAAACGCGAAGGCTACATTACCGCCGAGCAAGTTAATCAGGTGGTGGCCTCCCTTCCGGCAGAATCATCTGCCCTATTGACTGTTGTGGAATCCCAAAGCGCCGCGAATTTCGAGGCTGCCCTATCTGCCAATGATGCCCAGATTTTTAGCGCCGACATTAGCGCGGATTTGAGCGCGCAACTGAGTGAACATGGCGTAGCTGCCCACGCGGCCCTCATGAGCCAACTGAACCCCTAATGGACTTTATCGGAAATAATAGAAAGCACACTGAGTTTATCGAAGTGTGCGGTCCTCGACAGGCTCAGACTGCTATTCCCGACAATCTCTAATGTTCGTAACCAATTTGCCTCTGTTGGGTTTTTAGAGATAGCAAGTTGGAGATCATTTATATTCGTTTAAAATAAGGAGCTGCAATATGTGTTGTTTCTTTACCACCCTGTTGTTCTTTGGCCCTCGTTTGGCCTTCATGATTTACTGGCTGGGTTGGCCCCTAAGAGTTCAAGCTGTGTTAAATACCTGGTATTGGCCGCTGCTGGGCCTGATCTTCCTGCCCTGGACCACACTCATGTTTGTGATCGTGGCTTCCCCAATCAACGGTCTGCAAGGATTTGATTGGTTCTGGATGTTCTTGGCCTTCATGTCCGATCTGGCGGGCTACGCGGGTGGCGCTCAAAACCGCAAGCGTGTTCCTGGTTACACTGGCCCCTAAAGATTTCATTTTTTATCAAAAAATCAGCCCTGAGATCAAATCTCAGGGCTGATTGATTCAAAGCTATGTTACCGGTTTGAAAATTTTCTCCCCTGCCCGGATAGACACGCTGATCCGATTTTCCCAGGGGGTCAACGGGCAAGAGTAACGGTCGTTATAGGCACAATAGGGGTTGTAAGCCAGGTTAAAATCCACCAAATATTTGCCGTTTTCCAGCGGCTCGGGTTCCAGGTAACGGCCCGCGCCATAAGTCTCTGAATTGGCGAGCGCATCTACAAAGGGCAGAAAAAAGCCAAAATCCGTGTCATATATCGTCAAACTGGCCTCCTGCCCTTCCACCATGAAACGGAAACACCCGAAACGTTGGTAGAGTCGAACATCGTCGGTGGATGTTTGAATTTCAACCGGTTCCGCAACGGGAAATTCTTCGACATCTACCTCTAACCGCAGGGATTCATCCTCGGGAAAGTATTTCAACCCGGTAAACTCCCGTTTTTGCTCTGGCGTTAGCGGACTTTGGGGGTGAGATGCGAAAAATTCGTTTTTTTCAACTCGAAAATCAGATAAATTGTTCATGCGGTCTCCCAAAAAATATTTGACAGAATCTTACTCCAGTAAACGGAAAACGTGCCAAGGCACTTTTGGCACGTTTTCCGTTTGAGAATGTTAGAAGGAGAATGCACATTTATTTTCGCATGCGGGCATGAATGAAGGATGAAGAAAAGATAAATGTTTGATGAAGATTGTTTGACACCACCCATTTAACACCAAAGCGCCCTTTGGAAATTGCCCAATTTCCGTGGGGCGCTTTTGAGTGAGGAGAATGCTCTTTTATTTTCTCGCAAACTCCTAAATAAAGCCTGAATAGAAGTTAAATATTCGGTGAGAAACCGGATTTAGCCGCAAATCTCTTGGATATCCTCAAGAGAAATTGGGCCTTGGCGCAGAACCTGAGGTTCGGGGCTGGTGCAATCTACTACGGTGGAGGGCACGCCTCCAGGGGTTCTGCCCCCATCGAGAATCAGATGAATCCGTCCGCCAAGTTGATCCAGCACCTGCTGGGCGGTCATCGTATTTTCACCACCCGAAAGGTTTGCTGAGGTGACAGCCAAAGGCCCGGCAGCTTGCAATAAGGCCAATGCCACCGGATGATCAGGGATGCGCACGCCGATGGTAGGCAGCGGTGCTAAAATTTCGGGTAAATCGGGATGCCGCGGCACAATTAACGTTAGCGGGCCGGGCCAAAAGCGTGCGGCTACTTCAATGGCATTCGGGCAAAGGTCTACGGTTACCTTATCCAAATCTTCCACGCTGCCCAGCAACACGGCAATCGCTTTGGTGCTGTTGCGCCCTTTGACCACATACAAACGTTCGATGCTCTCCACATTGTAAACCGGCGCCGCCAGCCCATAGACAGTATCCGTGGGAAAGGCCACTAAACCGCCATTTTGGAGTACATCCAGGGCATGATGAATGGCATTGGAACGTTCGGCAGAGATGATTTCGGTTTTCATAGGGGATAGTTAATTGATTCGATTTAAATTTCGATGCGGATCAGGCGGTCATGCCCGGCCAAATCGGGAATTAGGGTGATTCCGGATTCTGGAAAATATTCACGGGTCAGGGTCAACGCGGCCTGCCCCAGGCCGGATTCGATTTCGAGGAGCAGCAGCCCACCCCGGGCCAGATTTCGTTTCGCCTGCGGTAGCAATCGACGGATCAGGCTAAATCCATTGGGGCCACCATCCAATGCCAGGGTTGGTTCCTTCCCAAAAATATCCAACTGCGCCAGGGTTTGGGTGGGGATGTAGGGCAGGTTGGCGCATATCAGGTGAAGCGGGGTGAGGGGAACGGGCAGCAAATCAGCTTCGATAAAATTAATTCGGTCGATGACAGCGTGCTTTTGGGCATTGGCGCGAGCAACTGCCAGGGCCGCGGGAGAAATATCGCTAGCGCTGACGTGCAAATCGGGGATGTGCGCGGCCAGCGTGACGGCGATGCAACCGGAGCCGGTGCCGACATCGGCGGCGCGGCGTTGAGCGGGGTGCGCTTGCAGCCAGCCCAGGGCTTGCTCGACCAGCAGTTCGGTTTCAGGCCGGGGGATGAGCGTATCGGCCGTGATGGTAAAGTCCAAACCGTAAAATTCCCAGTGACCGAGCAGGTAAGGCAGCGGTTCGCCTTTTGCGAGACGATTCAGCGCTTCGGCGAGGGCGTTCTGTTGCTCAGAGCTAAGCTGTGCTTCGGGGTGGGCCAATAGCCAGGCCCGGTTGCGGCCGGTGAGGTGCGCCAGCAGCGTTTGAGCATCTAAGATGGAGAGATCGCTTTGTTTTGCGATGATGCTTTGAAAATCAGCAACACACTCTCCACTTCCCACTTTCCACTCTCCACTAATTATCTTCCAGGCCTGCCGCCGCCAGCCGTTCGGCTTCATCGCGGGTGGCGAGTTCTTCAATGAACTGATCAATATCGCCATCGAGCACGCCAGCCAGATTGTAGGCCGAAACATTGATGCGGTGGTCGGTGACGCGCGATTGCGGGTAATTGTAGGTGCGGATTTTTTCAGAGCGGTCACCGCTGCCGATTTGCGAACGGCGATCGGATTCGATTTCGTTGCGCCGTTTTTCTTCTTCGATTTCGTACAAACGAGCGCGCAGGATGCTCATGGCGCGCATGCGATTTTGCAGTTGCGAACGCTCATCCTGGCATTGCACCACCATGCCGGTGGGCAGGTGCGTTAACCGCACCGCGGTGGAGTTCTTTTGCACGTTTTGGCCGCCCGCCCCGGCGGATTTATATACATCCATTTTGATGTCGCCATCGGGAATATCAATTTCAACCTCGTCAACCTCGGCCATTACGGCNNCCTTGCGATTCGGTCACGGGCACGCGTTGCACGCGGTGCACGCCTGATTCGAATTTGAGCCGCGAAAAGGCACCCTTGCCTTTGATCTGAAAAGTGACTTCCTTGAAGCCTCCCACGCCGGTTTCGTGCATGGAGAGAATTTCGGGTTTCCAACGCCGGTTTTCGGCATAGCGGCTGTACATGCGGTAAAGCTCGGCGGCAAACAGCCCGGCTTCATCCCCGCCAGCCCCAGCCCGAATTTCCACAATCACGTTGCGTTCATCGCGCGGGTCTTTGGGTATCAGCAGGCTTTTGATGGCCTGTTCCAGCGCGGGGATTTGCTCTTCCAGTTCGGCAATTTCCATCTGGGCCAGTTCGGCAAGTTCTTCATCCTCACTATCGGATAAAATTTGGGCCTCTTCCAGGCGCTCCAAGGCTTGCTGATATTCCCTGGTTTTCTGAATCAGGGGTTCCAGATCGGAACGTTCTTTGGCCAACTCGGCGGCGCGTTCGTAATCGTCGCCGACTTCCATCAGCTCTTGGGTAACTTCATCGTATCGTTCGGTAATTCCGGTAAGTTTGTTTAACATATGCTTGAATCTTACTCTTTAAATGATTTTTGCGATTTTGCGATTAGCCCAGGCATTATACCACTCGGAACCAATTCTAAAATTCAGCCGTCTCAGAAGCACCCTGCAACTTGAAACTCGACGCTTGTCCCTTCCCACTCTGCTGGAGGCCTTCTCATGAAAACAAAATACGCTTTCATCCTGTTTTTCCTGATCTCGATATTTTTGTTCCCTGTTTCTGCCAAAGCCGATGGCATCATCATTCCCGAACCGCCCATTTGCCTCCCGGAAGCCTGCCCACCTGGCCCACTACCTCTTGCCCAATTAGAGATTCGTTACCATCACGTAGATGTCACCATCGCAGATCAAATTGCCGTGACGCATGTTGATCAGGTTTTCTACAACCCCAATGATTGGGCGGTGGAAGGAACTTATATTTTCCCGATTCCTGCTGAGGCCGCCGTGACGGATTTCACCCTCTGGATTGATGGTGAACCCGTTAAAGGAGAAGTGCTCTCCGCCGAGGAAGCTCGCCAAACCTACGAACAAATTGTCCGTGAGATGCGTGACCCCGCCCTGTTAGAATACGCCGACCGCGGTGCGGTGCGCGCCCAGGTTTTCCCTATCCTGCCCGGCGGTGAGCGCCGCATCGAGTTGGAATATACCCAGGCCCTCATCGCTGAGGGCGGTCTGGTGCGTTACGTTTACCCCCTCAACACCGAAAAATTCTCAACAACGCCCCTCGAAAGCGTGCGCGTCAGCGTGGATGTGCGCGCCAGCCAGCCCATCCGGGCCGTTTATTCGCCTTCGCACCCTGTCGCGGTCAGCCAGGATGGTGATTTCCATGTCACCGCCGGTTACGAAGAATCGAATGTGCGGCCTGACACGGATTTTGCCATCTACTACTCGATTGGCGAGAGCGAAGCCTTCCACCTTTTGAGCTACCGTGATCCGAGTGATGCTGCCGACCCCGATGGCTTTTTCTTGCTGCTGCTGGCTCCACGCCCAGAAGCTGCCGCCCAACCGGTTCCCAAAGATGTGCTCCTGGTTTTAGATCGTTCCGGCAGTATGGAGGGCGAGAAGTTTCTGCAAGCCCAAGAAGCTCTTAAATATATTTTAGGGCATCTCAACCCTGAAGACCGCTTCAACATCATCACTTTCAGCACCGGGTTGGATACCTATGCCTCTGGCCTGCGCCCGGCCTCCGCCGCGGATGAGGCTACCACCTGGGTAGATCGTCAGAGCGCCGTGGGCAGCACCGACATCAACCGCGCCTTGCTCGAAGCCGCCTCTATGGCCGATGCTGAACGCCCTACCTATCTGATCTTTCTCACCGATGGCCTGCCCACCGAGGGCGTGCTCGTTAGCGATCAAATTCTCAATAATTTTGCTGCCAGCGCTCCCCAAAACCTGCGCTTGTTTGCTTTTGGCGTAGGTTTCGATGTTGACACCTTCTTGCTCGATTCGCTGGCGCAAGAACATCACGGCACCAGCACCTATGTGCTGCCCGGTGACCCGCTGGCAGAAATCGTCTCCGGTTTTTACGCCAAGGTCAGCACGCCAGTACTCACCAATTTGCAACTTGATTTTGGCGAATTAAGCGCCTATGATATCTACCCTAACCCGTTGCCTGATCTCTTTGCCGGATCACAAATCATCGTTGTGGGCCGTTACCGCGAGGGCGGCCGCACAGATGTGACTCTCAGTGGCACGCTCAACGGGCAAACCCAAACCTTCACCTTCCCGGAGCAGCTTTTTAGCGCAGATTCAACCTCCGATAATCCGCAATCCTCCATCCCACGCCTGTGGGCTACCCGTAAAATCGGCTACTTGCTCAATCAAGTTCGCCTGCAAGGGCCGGAGCAAGAACTCATCGATCAGATTGTGCGCTTGAGCATCCGCTATGGCATCGTCACCCCGTACACTTCTTACCTTGTCACTGAATCCATGCCACTCGGCGCGGCTGAACAAGAGCGCATCGCCGAGGAAGCCTACAGCAATCTAAAAGCTGCCCCGGCCGCGCCCAGTTTTGGGCAAGATGCGGTTGAGCAGGCCGTGGGCGAAGGGGCTATGCGCGAAGCCGATTCCGCGAACTCGCTGCCTGTCGAAGCGGCCAACCTCGTGCGGGTGGTGGGGCCGCGCACTTTCGTCTTTTCAGATGGATTCTGGATGGATACGGCTTTTGACCCGGATACGATGCAGACGGTGAAAGTGGCCTTTCTTTCGGATGATTATTTTGCGCTGACGGCTGACCCATCCCTGGGAGCGGCCTTTGCCCTGNNATATTCCGGAAGTGAAAAATCCCTCGGTTCCGGCGCTAACGGCACCCACCCTCACGGCGGAAACCAAACCCCAAGAAACGGTGACCACTTCAGAAGCCGGAAAGACGCAATCTGCTGAAAAGAGCCATTTACCCTGTTTGGGGGGTATGCTGCCGCTGGCAATCCTCCCAATTCTGGGTGTTTTTGCCCTCCGCAAGCGTAAAATCGCTTAAAACTACCGAGATCACTTGCGCTGAGTTGTTGCCCATGCTATAATCTCAGCGCAAGTTCTTTCCCCCCTTTACAGGATTAACCTCTTAGATACGTATTTCCTCCAGAGCCGCTGGAAGTTTTGTTTTGCGGTTTTGGCAGGTGATAGTGCGTACTAAGAAATTCTAAAACCCCGAGTTGGAAAAATTATGGATATTTTAGAGCTAGAGAAGCAACCTCTATCGACTTTGCGTCAGATGGCGATGGGTCTGAACATTGAGCGCGCCGCACGCATGAAGCGCGAACAAATCGTGACGCGTATTCGCCAAGCCGAGGCAGAAAAAGAGGGCCTGGAGATTCGCGGTGGTATTCTCGAAATTATGAGCGAGGGCGTGGGTTTCTTACGTCTGGAAAACTACAAACCCGGTCCCGAGGATGTGTATGTTTCGCAATCACAAATCCGCCGCTATGGTTTACGCAATGGAGATATGGTGATTGGTCACGTGCGCCCGCCGCGCGAGACCGAACGGCATTATGGACTATTGAAAGTGGAAACCGTGAACGGCATGGATCCCGAATTGGCGCGTTTTCGCGAGCGTTTCGAGAATATGACGCCGATTTTCCCTGAAAAGCGTTTTGATTTGGAAACTGACCGCCACACCCTGGCAACCCGCGTCATCAATCTGGTGACGCCCATCGGGCGTGGCCAGCGCGGGTTAATCGTTTCGCCTCCCAAGGCTGGTAAAACCACCATTCTGAAACAGGTTACCAATGCGATTTCGTTAAAGTACCCCGAAGTGCACCTGATTGTGGCCCTCATCGGTGAGCGCCCCGAAGAGGTCACCGATATGGATCGCTCGGTGGATGCTGAAGTGGTTTCCTCCACCTTCGATGAACCGGTCACCAACCATGTGCGCGTCGCTGAAATGGTTTTGGAGCGTTCTAAGCGTCTGGTCGAAATGGGCCGTGATGTGGTGATCACCATGGATTCGATCACGCGTCTCTCGCGAGCCTACAACCTGGTGGTGACCCCTTCCGGGCGCACGCTTTCGGGTGGTATCGATCCCTCGGCGCTGTACCCGCCCAAACGTTTCTTTGGCGCGGCTCGCAACATCGAGGGGGGCGGTTCACTGACAATTATCGCCACCTGCCTGGTAGATACCGGTTCCCGCATGGATGACATCATTTACGAGGAGTTCAAAGGCACTGGCAACATGGAATTGCATCTCGCGCGTAATTTACAAGAGCGGCGGGTTTTCCCCGCGATTGAAATTTCGCGCTCTTCCACTCGCCGCGAGGAACTGCTCCTCGGCCCGGATATCACTCCGCGGGTCTGGCTGATGCGGCGCATGTACGATCAGATGACCGATAGCCCCCCCAATGGGGCCGGCATGGATCAAGCCCTGGCCACCGAGGCCATCTTGCAGCGCATCAAAAACACGGTGGATAACGAAGAATTCCTACAAACCCTCAACGATTAATTTAAAACCATGAACGCAAAAGTTGCAGCAGAAGCGGAACCCGATTCCGCTTCTCGAGGGGCTTGGATTTCATGGGCGGGTTGGATCATCGCACTGGCTTGCGTGGTCGGCGCCTTGTATTTGGCTTGGCATAAAGGTTTTATCCCTGGTACGAGTTATGCCGAAGGATCGGTTCAAGCCGCAACGCAGACCGCCACCCCCATTCCAACCACGGAACCCGGTGAGGCCAGCCTGCCCGGTTACTCCCAGCCTATCAAAGTGGATGCGGTGTATCGCCAGGGTAACTTGCAAACCATCATCCCCAACCGCCCCCGGCAAGATGTGGAACTTTACACCGTTGAAGCGGGCGATTCGGTTTTTGGGATTGCCAGTTTCTTCGGTGTCGAACCCGAAACCATTCTCTGGTCGAATTACGAAACGCTCAAAGATAACCCGCACGCCATCACCGTGGGCATGGAATTGAAGATTCCCCCGATCAATGGGATTTACTACCAGTGGCAAAAAGGCGATACTTTTGACTCCGTGGCGGCTGAATTTGAAACCGACCCCGTTGAAATTTTAGGGTGGGGCGGCAACAAATTTGATCTCACTAACCCCCAGGTGGAACCCGGTTCCTATGTGATGGTCCCGGATGGCAAGCGCGCATTCCAACAATGGATCGTGCCCATCATCCCGCGCGGTGCGGCGGGCGTCTCCACAGGGATGTATGGCGGAGGCGCTTGCCCCGGGGGTTACGAGGGCGGCGCTTACGGCACCGGCTCGTTCATCTGGCCAACGGTCAACCATACGATCTCCGGTAATGATTATTGGTCGGGCCATCTGGCACTGGATATTGGTGCAGCGCTCGGTGAACCAATTTCGGCTTCTGATTCTGGCGTGATCGTCTTTGCCGGTTGGTCTACGGGTGGTTATGGTAACGCCGTGGCTATTGATCACGGCAACGGCTATCAAACCCTGTATGCCCACCTCAACTCCGTAAGCGTGCGCTGCGGGCAAAGCGTCAGCCAGGGACAAAATATCGGTTACGGCGGCAGCACCGGAAATTCTACCGGCCCGCACCTACATTTTGAAATCCGCTTCCAGGGCGGGTTTGTCAGTCCCTGGTATGTGTTACCGGCACCTTAGCAATCCCGTTTATGTCTGCACGAAATCCATCTTCACCGGAGATAAACGGGGATGAATCCTTTTTCGCGGTTTATCTCATTTATCCCTGGTGAAAGATTGATCCTAAAATCCTAAAATTTGTTTCATTAATGGAGAAAATCTCATGTCCAAAGAACCCCCTGAAATCAGCACCAAAACCCTGGCAGAAACCGATAACTACATTGCCTGGAGCGCCTCCGAACCGGACGGCGAAACCACCTACCACCTGGAATTGGGCAACGTTACCCTACACTTCTTCAACGAAGAATGGCAAGAGTTGATGCAGTTGGTACGTGCCCTGCCTAGGGGCAAGTAATTTCTAAAGTAAACCAGCAATACTAAACAGGTATACAGAGCAGGCCTAATGATCCCCACCTGTATACCTGTTTTCTTATGTACTTTCACATCGAATATTCCATCAAAATAGAGATACCATGACNNTGCAACGGCATGGGCTATCGTCACCCGCAATCCATCGCGGCCGTGCGAGGCATCAAAGCAGAGGGCGGCTGGGGGGTGGTTTGCACCGAAGAAACCGAAATTCACCACAGCAGCGATCTTTCGCCTTACACCGAAGGCCGCCTGTGGGATGAGCGCGACCTCCCGGCTTTGCAAAAAACTACCGAAGCCGTTCACGCGCACGGTGCGCTGGCGGGCATCGAACTGGCTTACAACGGCCATCACGCCTCGAACTTATATTCGCGCGTTCCGGCGCTCAGTGTGCGCGCCCTCGGCGACGCTTACAACCCCTGGCAAGCCCGTCGTATGGATAAAGATGATATCCGCAACGTGCGCCGCTGGCACCGACAGGCCGCCCTGTTGGCCCGGCAAGCGGGTTTTGATATTATCTACTGCTATGCCGGGCATGATCTCTCGCTGGCCATGCACTTTTTGTTGCCGCGCTACAACAATCGTACGGACGAATACGGCGGCAGCCTGACCAACCGCGTGCGCTTCCTGCGGGAACTCATCGAGGATACCAAAGATGCCGTTGGAGATACTTGCGCTGTGGCTGTGCGCCTGGCTGTGGACGAACTACTCGGCCCCGAAGGCCTGACGCACGATGGCGAAGGCCGCGAAATCGTCAGCCTACTGGCCGAACTCCCTGATTTGTGGGATGTCAATGTCAGCAGTTGGGAAAACGACTCGGTCACCTCCCGCTTCGCCAAAGAAGGCTACCAGGAAGCCTACATTTCTTTCGTCAAAACCCTCACCAGCAAGCCCGTGGTGGGCGTGGGGCGCTACACTTCGCCGGAATCCATGGTTTCAGCCATTCGCCGCGGGGTGATGGATTTCATCGGGGCGGCGCGCCCCTCCATCGCCGATCCCTTCCTGCCGCAAAAAATCCGAGAGGGTCGCGTCGAAGACATCCGCGAGTGCATTGGCTGCAACATCTGCGTGACCGGAGATTTCCTCTCGGTGCCCATCCGCTGCACGCAAAATCCCACGATGGGGGAAGAATGGCGGCGTGGCTGGCATCCCGAACGGATTAACCCTGCCAAAAGTAAGGAGCCGATTCTGATTATTGGGGGTGGCCCCGCGGGTTTGGAGTGTGCCCGGGCCTTAGGCCAGCGCGGCTACCCCGTGACGCTGACGGAAGCACGTCGTAACCTGGGGGGCCGCGTGGCCCTGGAGTCCCTACTGCCCGGCCTGAGCGAGTGGCGGCGGGTGATCGACTGGCGGCTGACCCAGATCGACAAACTCCCCAACGTGGCGCTGTACCCCTCCAGCCCGATGCAAGCCGAGGATATTTTAAACGTTGGATTCTCGCGTGTGATTGTAGCCACGGGGGCGCACTGGCGGGCGGATGGAGTGAGCCGCTCGCGCTGGCAATCCCTGCCTGGGCGTGATCTGTTACCCATTTTCACCCCCGATGATTTGATGGCAGGCCGCTTGCCCCAGGGACGCGTGTTGATCTTCGACGATGATCACTATTATTTTGGCGGCGTGTTGGCCGAACTGTTGGTGGAGCAAGGTTGCCAGGTTTCCCTGGCGACTCCGGCTCCCCTGGTTTCGTATTGGACAAAAAACAACCTGGAGCAGAGGCGCATCCAAAAACGGTTGGTGCAATTGGGGGTACCCGTGTATCTCAACCATACTTTGGATGAAATCAACCCTCAGGGCACACAAATCCGCGACACAATCACGGGAGTTGACGAAACTTTCCCCTGCGATGCAGTAGTGCTGGTGACGGAACGTATCACTAACGACACGCTCTATGATGCGTTGAAACCGGCTTTGGCCGAGGGCTTGCTGACTCACTTGGGGTTGATTGGGGACGCGCAGGCCCCGCACCTGATTGTGCAGGCGGTGTTTTCGGGGCATCTGGCCGCGCGGGAGTTGGATGAACCCCCAGTGGACGGGATCACCCCTTTCCGTAGAGAAATCAGCGCATTGTGTAATGATCAATAGCAGATTGAATATGACGGTTCAACACCCTGAGCTTGTCGAAGCGTACTCCTAAGCGGAAAACGTATCCTTCGACAGGCTCAGGATGCTGCCACAACTTGCTCAATCCACTACTGATTAGCAGAGAAATCAGCGCTCCGGAGGGGGAGTAAATCTTCAATCCGAAAATACCCGAATCCTAGAAACATCTCAGGTTACTGAGAAATTCGACCAAATTACTGATAAAATCTAACTATGTCAGATCTCTCAGCAAACAGTGGCAAACGGTTTGAACTGCTCTACCGAACATCGCAGGTTTTTAATTCATCCATCAATATTCTCGAGGTTTTTGACCTGGTGATTGGTGAAGTGATCCAAGCGATTGGGGCGCAGCGCGGTTTTTTGGTCACTCGCAGCCCCGATGGCTCATTTCTGATCCCGGTGGCTCGCAGCATCGCAGGGGAAAAGATTGACCCTACTACAATTACGGTTTCAAAGAGTGTTGTAAACCAGGCCATTGATACCTCGGAGCCGGTGTTGAGTGCGGATGCGCTGACGGATACTCGTTTCAGAGAAAAATTAAGTATTACGAATCTTAAACTCAAATCGATTTTATGTGTGCCGCTCAAGTGCCGGGAGGATCTAAAAGGGGTCATCTATGTTGAAAATAACCTGGAAGAGGCTGTTTTCAGCCAACGGGAAGTGGAGTTACTCACGGCAATCGCGGCGAATGCCGCAGTGGCCATTGATAATGCGAATAATTTCTCCAAGCTCCAGGAACAACTCCAAACGATTAATTTGCTATATGATATCAATGCCGATTTAACCTCGCGGCTCGATCTGGATCAGTTATTGACGGTCACTTTAGAGCGGGTGCAACAAGCCTTGCAGGCTCCTGCGGCCTCGCTTTTAGCTGTTGAAGGGGATAATCTGGTTTTTCAGGTTGCTTTAGGGGAAAAATCTGACCAAATCAAACCTTTTCAAATCCCCATTGACCAGAGTATTGCAGGATGGGTGGTGCAAAATCGTCAGGGATTAATTGTTAATGATGCCCAAAAAGACGCCCGTTTTTTCCAGACAACCGATTCTGAGAGCGGTTTTACTACCGAGAGCATCATCGCTGCGCCGCTGCTAACTCACAATTCTGTGATTGGGGTGATCGAGCTGTTCAACAAGGTTGGGGGATTTGACCATAACGATCTGGAACTGCTCACCGCCATTGCGGCAAGTGCTGCCATTGCTATCGAAAATGCGCGTCTTTATCAGGCTGCGGTTGAGCAAGGCCGCATGGAACGTGAATTACAAATGGC
>DOTA01000428.1:270-4043 GCA_003513015.1 Chloroflexota bacterium | reverse complement strand
TCCTGTTTGGTTTGATAGAGTTGGGTGGTTCCTCTCTATTTTACCAAACAGGTATTTTCGTATGAGGTTCTTAAGGAAAACCAGATGGATATCCTCATAGCCAGCGGACAACCCAATTTGAGATTTAGCCTGGAAGTGTTGCTGCGGCAGCAGCCGGGCCTTGTTGTTGTTGGTATAGTCAGCAATGCCGAAAGCCTGTTGGCCATAATTCAGGCGGCCCGGCCCAACCTGGTGGTTTTGGATTGGGCATTACCCGGCTACTCGCCGGTTGAGGTACTGGCTGAGATTAAAGCAGCCGAGCACCCTCCCCATTTTATCATTCTGGGCAAAGAACTAGACACGTCACAAGTCGCTTTGGATGCCGGCGCAGACGAATTCCTGGTTCAGGGGGATGATTCCCCAACCACATTACTGGCAGCCATCCGTCGGGCCAGATCGAGCGAAGAAGCGCCCGATCAAGATGCGGTGGAAGCGCCGTGATCCACCGAATGAATTCGGTGTCTACTTCACAAATAAAAGGTAGAAAACTATGTGCTGTTTATTTACTACCCTTGTATTTTTAGGCCCCCGTGTTGGTATTTTGATTTGGTGGCTGATTGGACCCGGTTCGCTGAGGATTATTACGATGAGCGGGGGGCATTAACCTGGTCACGTTAAGATCGTTGAGGTTATGTAACGGCATCGGGCTGTTGGCGGATATATATCCGCGCACTACGGGACGCAGATACATATCTGCGCTCATCAACATATCAACCTACAATCAAGTAAAAATGGGAGAGTGTCAAAATGGGACTCTTCTCGGAAATTATCCGAGGCAATGGTATCGTCACCCACCAGGAATGGCTGCCTACGCTGCTGGCTGCCGCCGGCGACCCCGACGTTGTGGACAAACTGTCTCAAGGGCATCAAGCCGGGGACAAGCAATTCAAGGTCAAAATTGACGGCTACAATATCCTGCCCTACCTAACCGGCGAAACCGACGAGAGTCCGCGCGACTGGTTCTTCTACGCCAACGACGATGGTCAGGTGGTGGCCGTTCGGATTGGCGATTGGAAGATTGTCTTCTACGAGCAACGGGCCAAAGCGATGATGGTCTGGGCAGAACCCTTTGTGGAGTTACGCGTGCCAAAAATCTTCAATCTGCGGCGCGACCCGTTTGAGCGGGCCGACGAAAACTCCAACACCTATTGGGATTGGGTGCTCGATCATATATTTGCCCTCTACCCGGCGCAGGCGTTAGCCGCTGAACAAATAAAGAGTTTTATAGAATTTCCGCCGCGCCAGAAACCGGCCTCCTTCAATCTTGAGCGTGTCCTTGAAAAAATGCAGGAAGCCACAGACGGCAGTTTGCATTAGAAAGGCTTTATCCGGGTAAAAGGCTGGCCCGGTTGTAAAGACTGAGCCAGCCTTACTCATTAACCGGGCGAGGCGTAAACTGGAGGACGTCTGCCAAATCGATCCTAATCGTGAGTGATTATATGAACCAAATGGAGGCATGAACAATGGCGAGGCTACTATGTTGAATAGGCTAAAGCAGGGGGTTCCCGGACAAAAACAGACAACATGGTGGATTGTCCTGCTGGAGGGCATTCTACTGCTGGGGATAGGCATTTTTGCCTTGGCAAATCCGCAGGCGGTCGCACCCTGGATAGTGGTGCTGATTGCTGTCTATTTGCTGGTTGATAGCGGCTCAATCATTCGGGCCAATACAATAAATCAGGTACATTCTGCCAGCCGGTCCTATCAATTAGCAGCCGGCGGAATCGGGCTGATCACAGGACTTTTTCTCTTGCTCCGGTTGTTTCTTGGGAACGATTCCTCGCAGATAACCCGCGCAATTTTCTCGATTGGCCTGCTACTGTCGGGGCTTGTGTTTTTGGTTGGCCTTGTAGCCACCGACGATAAGCAGGGAGTAAGAGGCCGCGATATTGCGGCGAATACTCTAAAAATAATGGTCGCCATCATATTTTTGATCACGCCACCGGGGGTCACGCTCAGATTTATAGCCATTTTCGCGGCAGTTATTGGCGTTATTCTGATCGCTAATGCCCTTGTTCTGGTGGGTCGCGGCGTTAAGGCCCAGCACTGACCCACCGTCCTGCCCTGGATTGTGGCGACAGTTCAATATATCCGCCGCACTGGCGATGACCTGTGCCGGGGTTCGCTCATCTTGAGGTGCTTCAACGCCGAGATAGCATCAATAAGAGTATATCCGTAAATATGTCCGTTCACATTTATCTGGCCCCGGCAGCTGTATGTCCAAACCGCATGCGCGGTCGACGTAATGCTGCACAGTGGTTGGATAAAATCTAGCAGACAGACTGTCCGTCAAACAAGAAAGGACAAGAAAAATGTAAATAAACCTGCTAATTTTTTGCAAAATCTTTCTAACCGTTACTTTTCAAACGAGGAGACATTATTATGGAAAAGAAAAATAGTTTTAGTGATAAAGTTCGTCAACACCTACACTATAGCCTTTCATTGCCGGAACGGACGGTTCGTTCTTTGTCCGCCGTAGCTGGCGGCACCACCGCCTTGCTGACCGAGACCCTACTTCCCGAATCAATGCGCCAGACACACTTCTATGATCTCACCTTAGGCTGGGTGCAGCAATTTGTTATAGTGAGGGTGGCCGGCATGGAAAGCGAAGCAGCTGAAGAAGAGGCTGAAGTTAGCGATGAGGTTGCCCAACGGAAGCTGGCTGGAACCGAGCTAAGCGGCGCCGGCTTATGCGCTGTTGGCTTCTCGCCGCTCTGGGTGCTGGCTATTGCCGGTGACGCGGCTGGCGGCAGCAAAGTATACCTCAACCGTCTGGTCGAGAACCTTAAAGAGAATGGACTGATGGATGAGGACGCCCAGCCCACGGAATTGGTTGATGTGCTGGAAGCGACTCAAGCCGCATCGAGAAAAGGTGCCGGGGCCGTTGACACGCCCCCCCTTTCCCGCGAAGAACTGTCTGAAGTTGCTAATGAGTTGAAAGCCAGCTATGGTCAGGCTTTCAAAAAAACGGGTAATCTTATGCCCGAACTTGACGGCATCTATGATAATATGACGCAACTAGCCAGCCGAGACAATATCTCTGTTGAACGTCTGAGCGGTATTATGACCGTGGATGCGATATCCCGGGGCAAAAAGAGTGGGCACAAGGTGGTGGTGGCGGGCCAGACTGGCGCCCAGTTGTTTGATGAAAAGATATTGGACAGCTACAGAAAGACGTTGGCAGGCGTGTCAGAGCAAGGTGCAGACAACTATGTCAGGGATCATTTCCAACCCTTCCTGAAATCGGCCAAATCCCATTTTGACTCCAGCCGAATGACCTGGACTGAGAAAAAACTAAAGGGAAAGTCAGAGAAAAAATAGACCAAAGTAGGTTAGGTTAGGTGTTATCTTCGCAAAAAAGCGAGGAGAAGCGTGATGTAAACCAGCCGTGAACGTCAAAAGACCCAAGTCAAAAAAGCCAGGCGTCGCCGAAAACGACTGAGACAAGGCCGAAAACAAAATAACAGCGATGCCGCCCGCCTGTTTCGGCTCGTTTCAAAGCACCTGACCCAACATCTGCCGGACAGTATGGTTGACCATCGGCTCACCCTAGCGATGATGATGACCGGACTGCTGCGCGGGCGAGATGGGCGGTTAGCCAAAATGGCCGAAAAAGCGGCCTATCGCTACAAAAAGTCCAGCCTGATCAGCCGTTTTGAGCGGTCTGTCAAAAGCAGTTGGGTCGAGGTCGAGCGCCGCTACCTGCCCTTTTCCCAGGAAATTTTGCAGGCGGT
>DOTA01000428.1:0-224 GCA_003513015.1 Chloroflexota bacterium | reverse complement strand
GATACCGGTAGTTCTTTCCCCCTTGTTAATTCCAGACAGCAGAGGCGCTTGTGGACATCTTGCTAGCAATTCACCAACCTGACTTGAGGTTGGCCATAGATTTGTTGCTTCGAGAGGAACCGGGGCTGAACGTGGTCGGCGTGGCCAGAGAAACGAAATCGGTACTGGCCATGCAGCGCGTCATTCACCCCGATATGCTGCTGCTCGATTGGGTCTTGTCCGGC
>DOTA01000533.1 GCA_003513015.1 Chloroflexota bacterium | reverse complement strand
ATCGCCCACCGCCTCTCCACCATCAAAAAAGCCAGCCGCATCCTGGTCATCAAAGATGGCAGCATCGTCGAAATGGGCAACCACGCCGAACTGCTGCGCCAGCGCGGCCACTACTACCGCCTGTACACCTCGCAGTTCCGCAGCGAATTGGAACGCGAATACGCCCCACTGGGAATGGCGACTACCGCCACAAATTAAATAATTGGTCTGGGTAATCTATCAAGGTTACCCAGACCAACTGACGCCACTGCGCAAACTTATCATCCCCACTTTGTGGAAGGCAGTTGAAGCAAGATTTTGCAGTTTTGGGTCTGATTCTTGCCCAAAAAGTGCTTTGTATCCCTGTTTATCCCTGTCCATCCCTGGTAAATCAGGTCATAAAGTGCGGCATTGAATTTGGGCGCAGGTATATCATAAACCGCAACGTCACAAAGGAATCCCAAGATGAGCACCACCGTTGAAAAAACATTTGTAGCTACTGTGCAAATCGAGGGCAGCTTTATATTTGTCGCCCTCCCCTTCTCCCCGCGCCAGATCTGGGGAGCCAGGCCGCGCTATCGGGTGGCCGGCACCATCAACGGCATCCCTGTGAGCGGCACGCTGGGCGCATTGCAGCAAGATTATTTTCTCCGCCTATCCAAAGCCTGGCTGCGAGACAGCGGTATCGAACCTGGCACCCATGTCACTGTGCAACTAACCGTAATATCTTCAGACACATAATAACCTCACCCTGATTATTTTTTTCTTTCTATTTTCTAGGGAAATCCGACTCGCTTTTCCCCCATTTTCGCCCTCACCTCATTGGCAAAATGCCCCTGGGCCTGCATATCGGGGAACGCATATTCCATTAGTTTGTCACCCTGAGCCTGTCGAAAGGTCTAGCGAAGCGTAAAATATGATACAATTTTTCCGTACCACCCGGCCTGAGTGACCCGTTCAAACCTCGCCCACTACACCAAAGAGGAAAACTACTTACGGGATCTGCTCGAAATTATCTCGCCTAACCCAAACCACATCATAAGAGTTCCTGACCATCAGGTTTCAACCTCAACCGCGGGAAAATCAACCTTGATCGATTCAAAGCAAACTACCACCCCTGAAAGAGGTGGCATTGAATAGGGCACCTAGAAGGTGCGCGGTTACTTCATCAGGCAAACAAGCGTTCATGCTGGCCTTCACGCTCTTTATCTTGCGCTGTTTGCCATCTCACATATTTGAGAATTTGTTCTTCATCCAAGCCAATCGTACTCACGCAGTACCCCCGCGACCAAACATGCTGGCCCCAGTATCGCTTGCGCAATTCCGGGTATTGGTCAAACAGGTTCAAGGCTAACTTTCCTTTCAGAAATCCCAGGTACTGCGAGATCGCATGTTTGGGTGGGGTTGATACCACTAGATGCACATGTTCCGGTTGGATATTAACTTCCAGCACTTCAATGCCATCTTTTTGGTTACTGAGACGATAGATTTGCCGCTTTACGTGTGCTGCCACTTCCCGCTGCAAGATTTTGTACAAGTATTTCGGACAAAAAGATCACATGGTACTTGCACTCATACAAACTATGTGCTAACTTTCCAAACTGACGAGTCATTTTACAATTCCTTTTAGTTTCGCACCTTCTAGGTAGATGCATGATACTCGTCATTTTCCTTACTGCCTGTAGAACCTTTTTCTATTCCACTAACATCGGTAGGGTTGTTTTTTGACCCAAGTTTAAGTTATTACACTCGGCTAAATCACACGATTTAGAACGCAATTCCAAATTAAATCTATCTCATTCCATTATATTGATCCACAGCGCAAGGAGTTCCCATGCCTCGTGATGATCGTCCCACCATCTGGACCTCTGAAGATGGAGATTTGCGTAAATCATCTGAACAAACCTCCTTTACGGTTCGGCATTCACTACCTCCCAAACAACAGATTGCCTATCTGCACCGTGAATCTAAAGGTCGCGGTGGAAAAACCGTCACAATAATAAAGAATCTGATTTTGACAGAAACTGATCTCAAAACCCTCTCGAAAATGCTGAAACAGACTTGCGGTACGGGTGGCACCATCAAAGATGGCGTGATCGAAATGCAAGGTGAACATCGAGACAAAATCGCTGAAACCTTGAGGAAAATGGGCTATACGGTCAAAATTGCGGGAGGATAAAATTTAATAAAAGTTCTATCAAGGTGGTAAATAATGCCAAAAAACAAGCCAGAAATGCGTGCAAATGATGTTCTTGAAATTCTGCAGCTTTTTCAGGAACATAAAATTGAAGTGATTATCGATGGTGGCTGGAGTGTGGATGCTTTACTTGGAATCCAAACCCGAACTCACGAAGATTTGGATGTCGCTGTTTTTCACAAGGATGTACCCACAATTCGGGCCTTGCTAGCAGCACGTGGTTTCCAAGAGGTGTTCCGCGATGATTCTTGGGAATGCAATTTTGTTTTTGGCAACGACCAGGGGCACCTGGTGGATTTTCATTCCTGCACCTTTGATGAAACCGGTCAAAATATTTTTGGGGTCGCCTATCCCTATGATGCACTACAAGGCACAGGTCTCATTAACAGTTATCCGGTCAGATGTATTCCTCCGGATTGGCTGGT
The DNA here is from genome assembly GCA_003513015.1 of Chloroflexota bacterium. Lineage (GTDB taxonomy): Bacteria > Chloroflexota > Anaerolineae > Anaerolineales > UBA11858 > UBA11858. The sequence continues at coordinate 11,296 of DOTA01000533.1, read as the reverse complement.
GAAATTCCACACGGGCTACGAAATAGATGAAAACGATTACCACGATGTCAAGTTACTTTGCCAGCACTTCAATATCGAAATCCCCGAAGAATTTCGCGAGTTTGTTTTACGAGATACAGCATGATTGCTTGCGATAACTAACAACTAGGCGTATGATATAACTCTGATGATAACCATTTCTCAAGCTATTTCTGCCTACCTTGACAGTGTCTACCTTTCTCGCAGTGAAAGTACGGCGCGCACCTATAGCAATGCCCTCAAATCATTTTCTCAGATTCTCGAAACCGAAAAAGTCCCACCTGACACTACCGCCGTGGAAACCATCAAAGAAGATGCGATTGCCTGGTTTGCCAGCGCACTCAAGGATTACTCCCCAGCCACAGAACGACTCTATCTCACAGCTGTGACGGGGTTTTATGAATATCTGGCTGCTGAACAACTCGCAGAGATCAATCTCCCACGTTTGCGGTTGTTGATCCGCCAGAGAGCGCGGCGACCGGGGCAGCGCTTGCCACAATTCCCCCGCGAATCCATCGAAAAAATTCTAGCTTATGCCAACGAACTCAGAACCCAACCGGTTGCGGATGACCACGAACATTTGCGCAATTTAAGGGATCGGGCCTTTTTGCTGACGTTATCGGATACTGGTTTGCGCGTTCACGAGGCTTGCGGTTTGCGCCGCGGCGATTTGGATTGGAACGAAGGCCGAGCGATTATCATCGGCAAAGGAGACCGCGAGGCGGTGGCCCGTTTCTCGAACCGGGCCCTCGGGTCACTCAAAGATTATCTCAGCGCCCGCGCCGGCCTAGATGGCGGCTCAGGTCGAGCGTTGACCTCCCTACCCCTCTTTGCGCGGCACGACAAGGGGGCTGGTAAAAAAATAAAACCCATCACCACCACCACAGGGCGGAATATTGTCAGCCAGCGCGTGCTGGAATGCCTGGGCGCGGATGCCGTTGGTACCATCACGCCTCACTCTTTTCGGCATTACTTTGTAACAACCGTTTTACGCGGTTCGGGAGGAAATTTAAAATTGGCTCAGGAATTAGCCCGCCACAAGAATATTGCGGTTACCACCCGCTATGCGCACTTGGCCGATGATGAGCTAGATCAAGGTTACTATCAAATTTTTGATGAAAAGTAATTACCCGCCCAACTCATCAAATTTCCGGCGCACTGCGCGAATATCATCCCACATTAAAGCTTTGGGCGATCCGGGGGCGCGGGAGGGATTGCGCAACAAATAGGACGGATGGAATATCGGCATCACCCAGCGGCCTTGCCATTGACTCCACTGACCACGCAGTTTTGTGATCCCCGTTTGCCCCAAAATTGATTCGCAGGCCACATTGCCGGTCAACAGCATAATTTGGGGATCAATCAAACGAATAATTTCCAGCAAGTAAGGTTTATAAAATTGAATCTCATCCGAATTGGGCTTGCGAAAAGCCTTGCCATCCTCTCCGGGGGGCATGCGAAAAACAGAATTGGTGATAAATACATCTTTTTCCGGATCAAAATTGGCCGCATCCAAAATTTTATCCAGCAATTGGCCCGCCTTGCCCACAAACGGTTTGCCCTGGATATTTTCCTGCGGTCCAGGCGCTTCGCCCACAATCATCAGGGGGGCTTGCGGATTTCCCCGACAAATGACAATATTTGTGCCCGCCTCAGCTAAGGGGTCATCATCCATTTGCATCATTTTATTGAGCAGCTGATCTAATGATGAGCTTGCGTTAGGGTTTTTGGCAAAAAAATCGATTTGAGACATGCCAGCCTCCTCCGCTCAGGGTTGGTTTCCCACAATTATAACGGAATCACTCCAACCCCTGGAGAAATAATACGCCCCCACCAATTAGCCTCCTTGAAAGTGGGGTAAAATGATCCGGTTATGACAAACAACATCCCAGAGGCCATTCGTCGAGAATTAAATCAGGCACAAGCTGCCCGCATCGCCGAAAAAGAAGGCATGGCACGGGTCTGCGCCCGCCGGGCAGCCGGCCTGGCCATTGGCGAGTACCTGCGCCAAAATCAACTTGCCGACCCCGGCCCCAGCGCCCTCGACCGGCTCGAATATTTGAAAGCGCTACCTCAAACCACAAATGAGCTTCAACAATCGCTCCGGTATCTCACCCAACGCGTCAATGAGGAATATGAACTTCCGGCAGGCATTGACCTGATTACGGAAGCCGGTAAACTCATTGCAGCCTTGCTCCCCCAATTTCCGCAAAACGAGGCATAAAATATGCGAATTTTAGCCATCATCTCTGGCGAATACGGCCAACGCCATGTTGAAAATATCCAAAAACACGGGCCAAAAGCATGGGTTATCGAAACTTGGGAAGCCCCTAAAATCTTGCCCCCAGTCATCGATTACCCCGAAGATTTCATCCCCGAAAGCATGTCCCCGGCAGATCTGATTTGTTCGTTTGCCGAGCACAGGGGTGTTGCCGAACTTTTACCCGAGATTGCGGCTCTGACGGGCGCGAAATCAGTTCTGGTGGCCGTCGATAACGAAACCTGGCTGCCTACCGGGCTGGCGCGCCAGTTGCGCGGCTGGCTGGCACGCATGGAGGTCACTTGTGTGACCCCCAAACCCCTCTGTTCATTAACAGAATTTGATTATGGAATCACCCGAAAGGATCGCGTTGCTTATACGGATTCCCGAATTTCAGAATTCGCCCGTTATTTTGGCAAACCCGATCTCGAAATTGAAGTTGATCCCATTACCCGAAAGATCATCTCAGCCCAGGTCAAGCGCGATGCCGTTTGCGGCTGCATCCGTTATGTGGCTGCCGGCATAGTGGGTTTATCCGCCGATGAAGTTGAAGAGAAAGCCGGGCTGTTGCACCATCATTATCCCTGCCTGGCCAGCATGACCAAGCTGAACGATTTCAACCACGATACTTTGATGCACGAATCAGGCAACTTGCTCAAAGACAATATCCACCAGCAGGTAAAACCCTACAAGACGACCCGGTTTATCGTTCCCGGAAAGAAAAGTGAAGATTAATTGGTTTTTCTAAGATTAAAGCAAATGTGAACGTGCTTCGCACGTTCACATTTAATTATGATAGACGATTAATTATTAGCTCAAGGCGCGAGTTTGCTGGATATTTTGGCGGATCCAGTTGATTAACAGTGCCGTTACGCCCACCAAAGAAACAATCCCCCGCAATCCCGAAAGAATAATCATGATACCACCTAAAATTCCCCCGGTTACAATCAGGCCAGTTTGTATATTTTTCTTTTGGTTCGAGATCGCCAGTTCGACTTCCTCAGGGATTTGATTCATCAATCCATGGCGGAGATCCTCGATAAATTCCTGGCGTGGCACCACGGAAATCAAACTCCGCCCTAAAATATTCTCCAAACTCAAGAGATCATCGTCTAATTCTGTATTTTTCCACCAATTCAGAAATTTCATTTTTCACTCATCCTAAATCAAGATTGTAATCATCGCGCAAAGAAAGCAAAGTGCGATGATACAGGCTTTTTATGGCTCCTTCGGTACGCCCCATGATGCGACCAATCTCCGCATTGGGCAAATGCTCCACAAATTTGAGCACCAATAATTGCTGGCGCTCCGGCGGCAATTGGCGAATCGCCCGCAAAAGCGATTCCCATTCTTCCGCGATTTCCAGTGCGGCTTCGGGATGCGGGCCTCGCTCACTGATTACGTTGTAACCATCGTCGAGCGGAATCTCTTTGCGGCGGCTATTATCACGGTGCCAATTTGCCACCAGATTGTGAGCAATGCGGTACAACCAGGCTGAAATAGGCAGGCCGCGATCCTGGTAATTACTGACATGCCGCATCGCCCGGTAAAAAACCCGGGCAGTCAAATCTTCGGCATCGTGCTGGTTACCCGTCCGATAATAGATGTAATTGTAAATCCGGGTGACGTAACGATCATACAATACGCCAAAAGCCTCTGCGTCCCCCCCGGCCGCGTTTTTGAGAACATCCTGATCTGAGAGTTGCAGGAGCTTTCCGGAGCCGTTTGTGCCGGGGTTACTTGTCATAACCCCGCCTTGGCAAATAAGTTTCTCGCATGTTGGCAGTATATCATGGAGCGCAAGAAATGAGCGTTACGCTCGATTTAGCGTTGTTTTAGTTTGCGCACATCCCCGTCACGCACGGTAAAACTGATAGCATCAAAATGCTCTAGCAGCGCCAAAACATAGCGTCGGCTGGTTTGCAATTGATCGCGCACCTGTGCCACACTGATGCTCCCTTGGGTAGTAATCATCAAGCGGATCAGATCCGCCAAATATAAATAATCTTCCCGGCGATAAACAACTTCCGCATTGAGAGGGATCACATATCCCAGGTCGATCATGGCGTTGAAGAGTTCATCGCCAACTTCGGCAGTACACTCTTTGATGGTTGGGGGTGCTGCGGGGTTTTCCGCGAAGCGCGCCAGCAAGCGATCGATTTTTTGTTGTTGTTGGGAATTGAGCGCGATCTGATGTTCCGGCATGTGAACCACCGGGATCACACTTGCTCCGGGGACATCCTGCCGCAGCGATGTTTCAGCAAACTTACCTTCCGAAAACCAACGCGAAAGGGCGGCATTAAAAATCCGGGCAGGCTGCTTCAAGCGGCTTTTGAGTTCTTCGCGTGGCACCCCCAGGCGTAGGGGATAGGCCTTCTGATAAGCCAAAATTTCTTTTTCGGCCTGTGCGGTAAACTGCAACCAAAAACTTTTGCTAATAAATAAAGTGTCGGGACGGATTGTTTCGGTAACAATATCCAAAACCAACAGTTGCCGATCATCCAGAAGCTTTTGAAAGGCGGCCTGAGCGAGGCTCTCTTCCAGGCTTGAGTGGGCCAGAATTTCCTTTTGCGGAGCGATCCCCAAGGCCAGCGCGGCCTGAAGTACAACATCTTCAGGGGTGCCGCCGACCAGGGCTTCGAGGCGCTGAATAAGCTTGGCGTTGAAACGTTTGTGACGGCCCGCCGGTTGGGGGTCGAGGATGATCCCGCCTCCCAGGGTTTCTCCCGGTGAGGGGCGGCGCAGAATATAACGATCACCACGCACCACTACCACAGGGGCACCCAACTCAAGCTGAAGCCAACCTTCTTCACCGGGTTTGAGCACATCGGCACCTAACAAGCGCAGGCGAGCAATGACTTCCGAAGCGCCCACAAAGAGTTTTACTTCGGTGTTGTGCCGCAAGGGCTGCGAAACATCCCCCAACATACGGAAGTGCACATCCAGACGGCGAGATGATTTGTAGGCACCGGGATAAGCGATCACATCACCACGCTGGACTTGATCAACATCCACGCCCGTGATGTTCACAGCCGTCCGGCTACCCGGAACGGCGATCTGCTCTTTATTTTTGTGGGTTTGCAAGCCCCGGATACGGCTGCGGAGTTCCTGGGGCAAGATGATGACATCTTCTCCAACTTGAAAATGCCCATCGGTGAGCGTGCCGGTGGCAATGGTGCCAAATCCGGGCATAGTAAAAACGCGATCCACGGGGAGGCGCGGCCGACCCAAATCGGGGCGAGGCGGCCTACCGGAGAGGGTATCCGCTAAAAGCTGACGTAATTCGGGGATGCCCGCCCCACTCCTGGCTGAGACTCGCACCATGGGAGCGGAATCCAACACGGTTCCAGCCAAAGTCTCTTGCAAATCGGCTTCAATTAAATCCAACCAATCGGGATCATCCACCATATCAATTTTGGTCAGGGCTACCACGCCGCCCTGGATCTGCAACAGATCCAAAATTGCCAGGTGTTCGCGGGTTTGGGGCATAACGCCCTCATCCGCCGCGACCACAAACAGAGCGGCATCGATGGCCCCCACCCCGGAGAGCATATTCTCGATAAAATCGCGGTGCCCGGGCACGTCCACGATGCCGATTTCTTCGCCGTTGGGAAGAGTCATCCAGGCAAAGCCGAGCACGATGGTCATTTCGCGCTCGCGCTCTTCCCTCAGGCGATCAGGATGGGTGCCAGTGAGAGCTTCGATGAGGGTGGATTTGCCGTGATCGACGTGCCCGGCGGTTCCGATAACGCGCATGTGTGTTAGCCCTGGTTGCGCTCGAATTCGGAAACCCAATCGTGAGCAGCAGAAAGCAGCGTTTGCAAGCGTTTGATAGTTAGCTCATTGAATTGTTGCTGCATATCTTGAATTTCTTGAATGCTGTCTTCGAGATAGGTGACGCGATCGGCCACGCGGTCGAAGCGGCGTCCGGTTTCGGTGCGCTGCTCGTCTTGCGAGAGGGTGTAGTTGGTCCAACGTTTTTGATCGTCGGCTTTGAAAGTGGTCCATTCCTGGCGGAAGCGCTCTTCGGCCAGGCGTTGCATCTCGACGATCTCATTGATGCGGCGTTCGACACGCATGATGAGATCATCGACCCCTTCTTGCATGCGCTTGATGGTCAGGTGTGTAGAATCGAGAATTTGTAGTTGCGATTCGAGATCGGAGGATTGTTTTTCAATGATTTCGAAGCGGGCTTGCCAATCTTTCCAGGTGCGATCGCGGTTGACATCGGCCAGAGCCTGTTTTTCGAGGAATTCAGCCTGGGCATCGCGGCGGTCGCGTTCGACAGCGACCAGTTCATTGATGCGAGTTTCGATTTTGCGCAGACCGCTTTCGGCAATATCAATGCGGCCGCGTTGCTCCTCAGAGCGCTTGCGGACGGCGGTGAGTTCACCTTGGAGATCGGTTAGGCGTTTGACATCCTGACGGCGGCCATCTTCGATCAGGCGGTAAATGCGGCTTTGTTCTTCTTCGTTGCGGCGGAGTTCATTGATTTCTTGTTGGAGATCGGTNNCGCAGCCCAGAAATGGGTTCCAGGCCTCTGCGGACATCCACCAGAGAGGTTTCGAAGCCGCGGATTTCAGCCCGGAGGACGGTGGTAATTTCATCGGTGCGCTGCTCCGAATTTGCAGTTTGCGTTTTGAATTGTTTGGTAAATTCAACCCGATGCTGCTCCAAGGATTCGTCAAAATGATCCATGCGCCCCACAACGGTTGACAGGCGAGTGAGTTCACCGGTGAGATCTTTATTTTGCTGTTCTGTGGTGGCTATGCGGCTTTCGAGCGCGTGCAGGCGTTCTTCCAGCGTGGCAATTAGGTTTTTATCTTTACGATGTTCTTCATCCAACCAGGCAATACGTTTTTCAAGTTGAGATTGCTCCATGATCGACTCCTGTCATTCAGGGATACACTTCACGGCCACAAATTGCACTTTTTTAGCAGGCAGGGGCGCAATTTGTGGCCGGGGGCATAATAATAAATTCATTCCCCAGCCACCGAAGGTGGTCAATTCTGAAATCGGGGAGATTATAGCATACGTTGTGCAGCTCAACCCAACAAAAGCGTAACGAACCATTGAGGGAACAAACCAACCACAATAATTGCCAGCAAACCCAAAATCATGAGCACTTGAGCACTCCGGCTTTCTGTCACCCCTGGGGTTCGTTCTTCTGGCCCCATCAACAATACTGCCAAGCTGCGCAGCCCTCCAACTAAAAGGCCAAAGCTACCCAGTAAAGTTAAAAAGGCCACCATAAATGAAGCCTGAGCAAGCTGGCTCCAAAACATTAGTTGAATAGGGAATCCGGCTAATATGGGTAAACCCACTAACGAAAAATGACCAACGATTGCCCCTGCCGAGATGAGCGACGAGTAACGCAACATTCCCTGGACATTGCGAATACTCAGGTCCGGGGTTTGTTTTCGCAACAAAGACAATGATAAGGCCCAAACCCCCAAAGCCAGCAAGCGCGGAAAGATCATGGCCTGATACACGGTAATTCCTCCCGGCTGGCTGATAGCCAAAATGGAGCGCCCGATTTCAATGATGATCGCATAGCCCAAAAGACGGCCTAAATCGCGCTGAAAAGCCGCCCACAATCCGCCTGTAAAGACAATCAGCACGCCCAAAAATTGGATGATCTCAAAATCGAGCAACCAGGGATAACTCTCAATAAAGCGGATCAGAAGGGTAAGCACCAATGTGGATAGCAAAATAATGATAAAAGTGGCGGCATAAGGGTGCACACGGCTGGTCAGCATGGGAATCCAGGAATTGAGAGGGAACACCGCCAATAGAAAAGCGAAGCCAAAGCCTAAAAACACCAGCGCAGGCAATATTTCAGAGGGGGTGATGATTTCAACATTCAACCCTGAAAGCAGCCAGCCAGAGAAGAGCAAAAAGGGCAGACCAAAGCTCAGAAATGTAAGATAACGTAGCACGCTGCGATCTACCTCTCGGCCGGGAGGCGAGAGCAGCGGCACCCCCACTAAAACCGCAAGCTGAATCAAAAGCGCCGCATACAAAAACGGTTCCACGGCCAGGGAGCCCACCAGGATGGCGCCCATAGCTAACCCCAGGGGAACAAACAATTTGCTCACACCCGCGGTGACAGAGCCAATAAAAAAGAATGCGAGAGTCAGATACACAGTGACCAACATTGGACGATCCGAAACATCCAGTAAAAACAAGCGACCTGCTAAAACCAATCGATCGGAGAGCGTGAAGGCCCAAGGCCCGAGGCGAAACGTCTCCCCGATGGGCGCAAACCAGGCCAACATAGCCAGCAGCAAAGTTGTGGCAGATAGCACACCAGCAACAGCTCGCTTCCAACGCCGCAAAAAGAAGCCCGCGACAGCTAATAAGCCCGGGAATGCGATCCAAATCAGGGGCGTGCTCATTCTTCCGCCTCCAACGTGGGAGCTAACAATAAATATGCCCCCACCAGGGCAACGCCCATATCAATCACGGCCATCAGCCCGGCAACTAAAACTGAGGATTCTACGGAAGCATATAAAATTTCAAATCCCGCCAGAATGGTGAGTAGACCTATAATGATCTTNNAGGGGTTGCGCTGTAAAGCCCAAATGCAAAATTCCCAACCCTGATAGCAGCAGGCCTCCCAAGGCCTGTTCATAAGTTGCATTCAGTAAATTTTGCACACTTGGCGTGAGCGAAATCGCGACCAATCCAACCAATCCGGCTGAGGAAACCCGAAAGATAATTTCACTGGGATAAGAGGCACTTTGTTGTCGTTCGGCAACCGGTAAATTGACCAAACTCATTCCCAAAACTGAGGCTGAAATCCAACCGGTGACCAATTTGGCAACCGCCATCTCCAGCGGCCAAGAAAAAGCCACCAGCACGAAAACGCCCAGATACATAACCCCCAAGGCGCTGAGACTCAAGCGCCAATCGTAACTGACCAACAAAATTACGGCAGCCAGCGCCAAAAGGATCACAGCGGGCAAAGCAAAAGCCTCAAAACTCAAAGCTGTCTCCCTCCGGTGCTGAACACGCTCAATGAAACCACCAATAAAATCAAGATCAGCAACGCCCACAAAACGCCACCTTCACCTTCAAGCAACAGCGAAAACAGATTCAGCAGACGGCCAATCTGTCGATAAATCCACCAGAAGATGTGATAAAGCCAATTGAGATTAAATATTTTATTTAGCCTACCCAAAAATGCGGGAGTTGACAGGCTTCCCCGGTGGTTCAAAACCATGAAAATCGCAGCCAGCCCCAGGGAAAGCAAGCCAAACCACCATCCCGGCGTTTGAAATGAGATCATTCTTCCCGATTGTGCCCATTGAAAATAAACCATCCCAAATTGGGTCAGGAATAAAATGGCAAACCCCAAGGGGTAAATCAACCACATCCAACGTTCAAAACGCTCTTCTTCAATTTTTGAGCGCAGGGCATGTTGCAAATAACCGATGAGCAGCAATGCCAGGGCTAACGAGAATATAAGGCGATACCCCCAAGAAACCACGCCAAAGATGGCCGCGCCTTCCCAAGCCGGGGTGAAGGGCAGTGCGACAAATCCTGTCGCTCCCAGAAGCGGGAAAATCAACAATTTCCGATCTCTGAACGAAAATAAAAATAATAACGCGCCTGAGAAAAGCAAGGCCAAACCCCAAGCCGCGCTGGCCACGACCAAACCCTGGGCAGCGGATACCAAGGCAAAGGCCGACAAGCCTAAAATCCAATAGGGACGCCCCTGTAATTCATCCTCTGCTCTCAATAAGGCCAGTGCTCCAAAAATAACGGAGATGGAAGAAAGCAGCATGAAGGCACTCAACCAGAGATTGCTGACACCAATATCCGCTACACGCACCACCAAGACTAAACTGGCTGCCACCGGCACCAGGCGCGTAATCGTGCCCAGGCCGCGCCGCAACGAGGGTTCCCGCAGATAAGGCTGGTGAGGGGGAATCACTCCCAGGCGCGCGCCAGTAGCTAATAACAAAGTTCCTGAAACTTCAGGGGGAATTAAGTGAAAAGTTAAAATATTACCATTAGCCAACGCCTGGAGCATGGCTACCATCAGCAAAAAAACGCCACCAACGCGGACTGAAAAGGCAATCACCACCCGCTCGCGTTCTTGGCTGCTTTGCACTCGTTGCAAAAAAACGAGACTTTCGAAAATATCGATGACTCCCCAGGCTAATAATAAGGTGATCGGATTTTCGGCCACCACGGCAAATAGACCCACCCCGCTCAATGCCAGAATAGAAGCCCAATTTTGAGGATCGGATTCAGCGAGGTGCGCCACATCTGTCAGCAGAACAACGATCGGTAAGGTGGTTACAGCAACCGCGAAAAGCCAGGAAATTTCATCCACGAGGAGTGTTGGCGAGGTTCCTAACCAAAATTCGGGCCGCCAATGAAATAGTGTGATTTCACTGGGGATTTGGTTTCTGGTAAGGATCACGAGCAACCAGACTGCGAGCGATCCTATCACAGCGGCCAGCCACAACCAGCCGGGGCGCAGGCGCGTGAAACTCAACCCCAAAATTGCCAGGGGTATGAGCAAAGAAACCAGGAGCGCGGCAAGAATCAACATGGGAATGCTATACGAGTGTACCTTTGCAAAGGCAGGTATCAGGTGCCAAAGCGGGTTATTCCGGTGAGATCGAGGCTTGAGCGCATCTCGCGGATAGTTTGGCCGGTGAGGGGGTGCCGAAAGTCGGGATTCAAATCATATAGCGGAATCACTACAAAAGCCCGTTCATGCAGTTTGGGATGCGGGATTTGCAAGCCGGCTTGTGCGTAAATCAAATCCCCATAAAATAAAATATCCAAATCCACCACGCGCGGCCCGTAGCGGAAGGTGGGCGTGCGCCCAACGCGGACTTCAAGTGCCTTGAGATAGTCTAGCAAGGCTTGTGGAGGTAAATTGGTTTCAGCCATGACAACCTGATTGAGAAAATCAGGCTGATCTGCGTAACCCCAAGGTGGGGTCTGATAAATCGGGGATTGGGCTAAAATGGTGACCTCCGGAGGCATCTGGCGAAT